>JANQFF010000517.1 GCA_028277965.1 Pseudomonadales bacterium | reverse complement strand
CGACCGTTCCGCCAGGCAGACCAGCACCGCCATGACCTTGGGTTCGAGGCGGGCCTGCTCGTCGCCGCGGCTCAACGTCAGTTGCCTGGGCAACGCCTGCCAGGGACCGATCCGAAATCCCTCGTCCAGATCGAAGTTCACTGTTTGGTTCGAATCCTGCACCACGGCTAAATTCTAGTCGTGTTGAGCGCTTTGTGTTAGATCAGCCTTCGCGCTGGAACTTCGGCAGCTTCAGATCCGATACCAGCCCGACGGTTTCGAGCATTCGCAACACGATCCAAGTGAGGTCAAGTTGCCACCATTTGAGCCCATGTCTTGCCGACAATGGAAACTTGTGGTGATTGTTGTGCCAGCCTTCGCCCAGGGCGATGATCCCGACAAACACGTTGTTAGTGCTCGCATCCTCGGTTTCGAAGTCCCGGAAACCCCACATGTGGCAAACCGAGTTCACCATGAACGTTGCGTGCCACAACATCGTCGTACAGATGAAAAAGCCCCAGACCACGAGTTGCGCACCCGACGTTCCCCACTCCGGATTCAGGGCATTCAGCCACTCACCCAGAACGTACAGCGCGGCAATCTGGGTAAGGACGATCCAGATGTAATGGCGCTGCAGGAACTTCAGTTCAGGGTACCGGTAAAGGTCGCGGGCGTTGGTGCCACTTTCCTCGAACGCGTCGTTCGTCACCATCCAGCCGATGTGCGACATCAGAAATCCCCGCGTCTTGGGCGAGTGGATGTCCTTCTCCGTTTCCGTATCCCGGTGATGCGAGCGGTGGTGTGAAACCCACCAAAGCGGCCCGCCTTCCATCGCCATGCAGCCAGCCAGCGCAAAGGCAAACTGCATGGGTCTGCTCGTCTTGAAGGAGCGGTGCGCGAGAAGCCGGTGATAGCCCGCGGTTACTCCCAGCCCGCGTGACAGATACATGGCAATCAGCACCACGATCGCGGGGGTGCTGACACCCGTGAATATCACACCAAAACAACCCAGATGCAGCAGCACCATCACTACCGCGACGGCGTATACCCCTGGTTTCGTCGAAGCTGCGCTCATGCGCTCAGATGCGTCCCTCACACAATCCGCCGCCCAGCCTAATGAGTTCAGTCTCGAGTGCAAGCCCAATTGCGCAGCCTGTTTTCTCGAGACAACTCAGGCTCACCGTCACACTTGCCGCGAACTCGCAATGGCACGAACATCGTCGGCTCGCAAACGAGAGGATCACGATGACGG
>JANQFF010000500.1 GCA_028277965.1 Pseudomonadales bacterium | reverse complement strand
GATTTTTCATAGCAGCATTTAGAGTTTCAGAATGCGCGACAGTTCCTCGACGAGTTGCTGGTTCTGCTCCGGTGTTCCGATGGTAATGCGCAGCTTGTCGTTAAGGCCGGGCTTATCGAAAAAGCGAACCAGGATGCCTGCGGCTTTGAGCTGCTCGTATATCGATTTTGCCGACTCGTTGCCCTCCGGTACGCGCGCCAGCAGAAAGTTCGTCTCGCTGGGCGGTATCTCGAACCCCAGTTGCCCCAGATTGAGCTTCAGGCTCTCCCTGGCCTCCCGAACGCTCTGCCAGGTGCCGGTGGCGTAGTTCTGGTCCATGAAAGCTGCAAGACCGAGCGTCTGGCTCACATGGTCGATGTTGTAGCTGTCGCGGGTTTTCGTAACGATCGGGTCGATCAGGTCATCACATCCGATCAGGTAACCAAGACGCAGACCGGCGAGGCTGTAGCCTTTGCTGAACGTCCTCAGGATCAGGACGTTGTCATGTTCGTGGATGAGCGGGGTTGCGTCATGGTTGAGAGCAGGATCGATGAAGTCGATGTACGCCTCGTCGAGGAGAAGTAAACCTTCGAGGCTGTCCGCCAGTCGCCTAAGTTCATCGACCGGGGTCAACACGCCGCTCGGAGCCTGTGGATTGACCAGGCAGGTCAGGCGAACGCTGTGTTCGTTAGCTTGTTGAGCGTAGTCAGCCGGTATTGTCCAGTTGTCCTGGTACGGGAGGGAAAAGACGGGTGTGTCTGCGATGGCGGCAAGGACGGGGTACAGGGAGTAGCTTGGTTCGAGCGTGCCGATCGCCATGCCGGGGGCGGCAAACGTGGTCAGTGCCAGACGCAGGGCTTCATCACCACCGTTGGTCACGACGATGTTGTCACGTTCAACGGCGTGATGTTGGGCCAGCTTGTCCCGTAGAGGGTCGGAAGTGGGTTGCGGGTAGGTCCGCAGAGATGCAGCGGATAACCCCTGCAGGGCTGCGTCGACAGCGGGGCTCGGCGGGTAAGGATTCTCGTTGGTGTTGAGCTTGATGGTCCGGTTGTCGTCGGGCTGCTCCCCCCATGTATAACCGTCCATGCGACGGATATTCTCGCGTTCGTACCGGCTCATGGATCGGCTTTGCCGGTTTGAGCGCCTTCGTCAGGTTCCGGTTCGTCCAGCAGCGGTAGCGCGTCAGCGGGGCCAAGCAGATGTGCAAGCCATTCGGTGTTTGGGTTTGCCTCGAGCGCTATCTTGGCGGTCATGGTCAGGGGAACTGAAAGCAGCATGCCGACCGGCCCGAGGATCCAGCCCCACACCACCAGAGACAGAAAGACGATCAGGGTCGAAAGACCAAGCCCTTTGCCCATGAACCGGGGTTCGACCGCATTGCCCATGACAACGTTGATCACGACAAATCCGACAGCCACCCCGCCAGCTGCTGCCGGGCTCAGCTGAACCAGGGCCAGGAGGACTGGAGGTATCGCCGCGATGATGGAACCGATTGTTGGGACATAGTTCAGGAGGAATGCCAGAAGACCCCAGAGGATTGGGAAGTCGACACCCAGGATCCAGAGAAACACGGTAACCGTGAGGCCGGTCACGACACTCACTGAGGTTTTGATCGCGATGTAGCGATTGACGTTTTCGGCGAACTTCGCGAAGTGTGGAAGGTCTTTGTCAGGGTCTTTCAGAACGTCAGCGAGTTTACGTGGAAAACTCGCAGCCTCCGCGAGAATGAAAATAACCGTCAGGACAATCAGGAAGCTGTTGCTCAGCACACCTCCGAGACGCGCGAGCGTTGTGCCGGCCATATCTAGCGCGGTCATTGGCGAGAAGTTCGCGAGGACGGATTTGAGATCTATCGGTATGCCGAGCGGTTCGATCAGAGGCTGCAGGAATCCAACGAGATCGGTTTGCAGGATCTGCAGGCGGTCCTGGTAGAACGGAAGTTTATCGGTGAACGCGCCAGCCGATTGCGCCACCAGCGCTCCCAGCAGCATCACCAGGATCACCATTGCGATCATGACCGCCGGCAGAGAAAGGGTTGCACTGACGCCGCGGCGTTGCATCCAGAACATCGGTGTAGCAGCAATGGTTGCAATGAACGCTGCCAGCAGAAACGGAACCATCAGATCCTGTGCGGCTTTCATGCCCGCGGCGATGATGACCAGTGCCGCTGTGATCAGTATGCCGCTGCCGCGGATGTGCATGGTGGTCATTGCCGCTGTCTCATTCGCCCACTCTCATTGCGACTGCCCCTGCTAGGAGAAAGGGCGGCGGTTTTCGAGGCTCGGTATGGATGAGCGGACTTCAGTCACCCGCGCTGGATCGACGTCAGCGATGGCATAACCGTCGCCTTCGGGGATTTCCGCGAGTACCTCGCCCCATGGGTCGATGATGACGCTGTGACCATACGATGCCCGGTTTTTACTGTGTTGCCCGTGTTGCGCAGGCGCAATGACGTAGCTTTGGCATTCTATGGCGCGAGCGCGAAGCAGTGGATGCCAGTGAGCAGCGCCCGTGTGTGCCGTAAATGCCGACGGGACGGACAGGGCGATTGCGCCGTGATCCGTCAGATGCTGATAAAGAGCAGGAAAACGGACGTCATAACAGACAGTCATACCGAGGCAGCCAAACCGCGTTTCGACGGTTATCGCCTTGTCCCCGCCGGAGGTCTGCCGGGATTCCTGTAACTGCGGTCCGTCCGCAATGTTTACATCGAACAGGTGTATCTTGCGGTACAGAGCATTCACCCGGCCGTCTGACCCAAGATATACGCTTGTATTGAAACAACGTTCCGGATCATCGGGTACTGATTCGTGGAACCCGCCGAGCAGGATTTCGCAATTGAGGTCCCGGGCGAGGTTCTGACAGCGCTCAAGGATGGGTCCACCTTCGGGCAGGGACTCGAGAATCTCCTTTTTCCCGTCATGACGTCCGAGATACGCGAATGCCTCAGCCCACGTGATGATCTCCGCGCCCGCGGTTGCTGCCTCGCGGCTCAGCACTTCCAGCGTTGAGAGATTCTGTTCGACATCGGTGCCCGCGCAATGTTGAACGACGGCAACCCGGGTAGCCATGATCAGGTTTCCTTGTTTTCGGAAAGAGTCTCGGAAAGAGTCCCGGAAACAGACCCGGATTCTGACGCTCCCAGGTCGAAATCCGGTACCGTGCAGGTCACGGTGGTGCCAATGTACTCCTCGATAGGTGGCAGGTTAAACGCGTCGTTTTCAGCCACGAAGCTGATCGAGGTTCCGGACGCGCCGGCTCGTCCGGTGCGCCCTATTCGGTGGACGTAGTCCTCAGGATCTTCAGGCAGGTCGTAGTTGACGACGTGGGACACATCATCGACGTGGATGCCGCGTCCGGCAACGTCCGTAGCGACAAGGATTTTGAGTGTGCCGTCTTTGAACCGGTTGAGCGTCGCTAGACGCTTCTTCTGGGGGATATCACCCGCCAGGGCTTCGCAGGGAATGTCGTTCTTCTGCAGATGTTTCGTGAGCCTGTGGGTCTGGTCCCGTCGATTGGCAAATATGATTGCTCGTTTCATGGCTGGCGCCTGGCACAGACGGACCATGGCATCTTCTTTTTCATTGTCGCCGATCATCCAGAATTTCTGATCGACGGTGTCGGTGGCGACACTCTCAGGTTCAATGACGATGTGTTTTGGATCGATTGTCCACGATTCTGCCAGTCGCATGACGTCGTCATTGAAGGTAGCTGAGAAGAACAGCGTCTGACGTCTCTTTTTGTGAGGTGTCTGATACACGATCCGGCGAACGTCGGGGATGAATCCCATGTCGAGCATCCGATCGGCTTCGTCGATCACCAGAACCTCTACGTGTTTGAGAGATACGTCGTTACGGTTGATGAAATCGATGAGGCGGCCGGGAGTCCCAACAAGAAGGTCAACTGGTTTTTTGTTCAGCTTGTCCTTCTGCTTCATCAGGTCCATACCGCCTACGACGCAGACTGTCCGTTCGTCCATGTGACGCGTGAGTCCCCTGGCGTCACCTTCAATCTGCAGAGCGAGCTCCCGCGTCGGTGCAAGGACGAGGGCGCGCGGTGTTCCGGGTGGGAGATCTTCCGGGAGAGGGTTTTCCCAGAAGCGTGTGAAGATGGCGATCAGAAAGGCGGCGGTTTTTCCGGTACCTGTCTGGGCCTGTCCGGTGACATCGTAGTCCGACAATGCGTAAGGCAGAGCTTCGCTCTGTATTGGTGTGCAGTACTCGTAACCCAGGTCGGCGATCGCGTGCATCATTGGGAGCGGCAACGCGAAGTCGTGAAAACGGTCTTTGTCATCCGCAGGGGGGACGTCGAATTCTGACAGTTCCCACTGACTCATCCGGTTTCTTCCAGCTGTTGTTGCACACTTGCGAGCTTTACACAAAGTGTAAGTACATGCATGGCAGATTTGAGCTCTTCCAGATCTGCAAACGTCGGAGCGATACGGACGTTCTTGTCTTCCGGGTCATGCCCGTAGGGGTATGTGGCGCCTGCCGGGGTGAGCGTCAGACCAACACTCTTGGCTAACTCGACGACTTCAGCTGCCAGACCCGGGTTGAGATCGAGAGAGACGAAGTACCCGCCTCTGGGGTGTGTCCATGTGGCGATGTCGAGCGCTGCCAGCTCGTTCTCGAGGGTGTCCAGAACGATGTCGAACTTGGGGCGCAGAAGTTCTGCGTGGGCCTGCATGTGGTCTGCCAGGCGTCCACCCAGAAAGCGTGCGTGCCGCAACTGGTTTACCTTGTCGGGTCCAATGGTCGAAGCGGACAGGGTAGCCTCCAGGGCGTCAAGGACAGTCGCTCCGGAACTGACAAATCCCACACCGGCCCCGGCAAACGTGATTTTTGAAGTGGAGGCGAACTGAACCGCGTGATTCTCGGTACCTGCCTGGCGTGCGGCCTCGTAGAGCGATGTTAGCCGGTCAGGCGGGTCACTGAGGTCGTGGACCGCGTATGCGTTGTCCCAGAGAATAACAAAATCGTCGGCTGCGGCTTTCAGCGGAAGCTCCGCCATCCTGCGGACAACTTCGTCACTGTAGGTGCAACCCGTCGGATTCGAGTATTTGGGAACACACCAGATGCCTTTGATATCCGGATTTTCCTGTACAAGAGCTTCGGCAGCATCCATGTCCGGGCCGTCATCGCCAATGGGTATGTTGACCATCTCGATACCGAGCGCTTCGGAAAGTGTGAAGTGACGGTCGTATCCCGGGACGGGTGTCAGCACCGCAGGCTGAGCGCTGTTGCTCCACTTGCGTGAGTCTTCCCAGAGCCCGGTGCTGAGCGCGGTTGAAACTACATGATGCATCAGCGTCAGGCTGGAGTTGCCACCGGCAATAACGAGCTCAGCCGGTACGCCGAGCAGTTCACCACCCAGTGCGCGCGCTTCAGGCAGACCGCGCAGATTGCCGTAGTTGCGTGTGTCTGTGCCGTCAGCAGCGATGTAGTTGCCACCAATTGCATCTTCCAGCGTATCGCTCAGGCGCAGTTGATCAACAGCGGGCTTGCCACGGCTCAGGTCCAGAGACATTCGGTTGGCCCGGGTGAGTTCGAGTTCCCGATTGAGTGTCGTTTCGAGGTCGAGCAGTGTCTCCCTGGACATTGTCTTGAGTGATGAAGTCATAAACTCAATCGCTCATCGAGGCCGAGCATCAGGTTGAGGTTTTGAACCGCTGCTCCGGCGGCTCCTTTCCCGAGGTTGTCGTAGCGCGATGTCAGGACGAGCTGGTCGTCATTACCAAGCACCATGATCTGCAGCCGGTTGCTGTCGTTGCAGGCTGTCGGGTTCAGGTACCCGGCATCGGGCAGATCTGTCCGGGAGTAGGGCAGAACCTCGATGAACGTCTCTCCAGCATAGCGATCGGTCAGGATTGCATGTATCTCCTCGGGAGCACAGCTCAGTTCAGTTCGAAACAGCGGGACCTGCACGAGCATGCCTTTGTAATAGTGGGCAACAAGCGGGCTGAATATCGGCTTCTGCCCTGTGCCGCTGAAGTGGTGCATTTCAGGAACGTGTTTGTGGTTCAGGTTGAGCGCGTACGCCTGGCAGTTGAACGCGTCAGCTTCGGCTACCGAAAAATCCGCATGTTGCTCGATCATCTGGCGACCGCCGCCGGAGTAACCGGACACGGCGTTGCAACGCAGGGGGACATCCGGAGACAGAACACCCGCCTCGATGAGGGGACGGATCATCAGGATGAAACCCTGTGGATAGCACCCCGGATTACTGACGAACTGTGCGTCTGCGATTGTCGCCCTGTGTTCCGGTGTCATTTCCGGCAAACCGTATGCCCAGCCGGCAGCGGTTCTATGGGCGGTGCTGGCATCGATGATCCGTGCTGAGTCGTTTGCAAGCTCCACAGCTTCAACAGCAGCGGCGTCCGGAAGGCACAGGATGGCAACGTCGCACTCGTTGAGGCAGCGTCGTCTTTCTTCCGCATCTTTGCGCGCGTCATCGGTCAGATAGAGAAGGTCGATATCCTCCCGCGCAGTGAGACGATCAGTGATCTGTAACCCTGTTGTACCAGCTTGTCCGTCGATGAAGACCGTGGCCATGATGATGCCTGATGAAAACAAAAAAGCGCGGCATTCTAACCTGCTCGCAACGACAATTCATGAGTAATCCGGGTCAGGGAATACCCTCAGTCCAGCGCCAGAAGGCTTTTAAACACCACCAGAAGAGCCAGACACCGAGAAGCGGCAACAGGAGCGTCTGGAGAACGAAGATGACGATGAGGTTGATGAGCTCTTCGACGCTTCGCTCTACTTCAGCCTGGAGCGCTTCGAGACGTGCCTGCAGATCGAGGGTTTCTCCGTAACGTTCGAAGAATCCGCGCTCGGATTCCGCCTGTATCCGCTGGTCCACATCGGACATCCGTTTGACCGAGGTAGTGGTTGCCGATAGCTGAGCCGTGGCGGTCGCCTGACGCTCGGCCAGGAAAAAAGTGTCTATCCAGTAGGTGCTGAGGAGAACCGCTGCGAGCAGGAACCGTGCAAACAAAACCATTCCGGCTGCACGCACGACGGTTCGCATGACCCTTTGGCCGGAAGAGGAGGACCCAGGCCACCACGTGCTGATGATGAGGATCAGCGCGAAGACGGAAACCACGGCTGAGAGCCACGGCTCAGCCGCGATATCTGACAGCGTCAGTTGAACACCGAGTGCTACGGCCGCTATCAGGGCAAGCATCGAGAAACGTTCGACCAGGTCGTTGATCGGGTCGAGAATCTCCCCGAGAGTGAGCGTCACACCCACACCGATCGGCTGGATGGCCACTTCGGTGCCCTGGGCGACAGATATCACGCCGTTGAATGCCCTCGCGAGCGCTGCGACCGCAAGCGCTTCGCGGAAGTTTTCAGCTGTCCCTTCCCGTGCGATGTTGTCAGCGTAGCCTGTCCAGGCGAGGGCGACAAAAGCGACGATGAGAATGGTGATGGCACCTCTGCGCACATTGTCATGAAGATCAGGCATGTCTGATAGCCTCGAGAGGCTGATCCGGAAACCAGCGCCTCGCTTCGTGAATGAAGCGCAGTGTCCTGAAACCATCGAACCACTGGATCAGAACTTCTGCCCGTCGTTCGGGTGACCGGTATTTATCGATGAGCCTCGGGCGCAGTGTCTCGAAACCGAGATCGGAAAACACGGCAGCAACTTTCTCATTGTCAGAACTGACATCCGGGCGTTCGGTCAAGAGTTCCAGGTATCGCAACGCTTTGTCGAGGAGGTCGAAAGTTCCCGGGTGGTAGCTTCTGTAGGGCTCCCCGCGTTTCCGGTCCTCCAGTATCTGCTTAAGCGCAGGTCCGGTACCGAAAGGCACCCGTTCGGATGTGCGGGCATAGAGCGTCACGCAGACATCATCGATGGACGTGACACCGTCGGTCTTGGCGGTTTTGTTGAGGAGGTAGAAGTCTTCTGCGGCGTTGCGCCTCGGATATCCCCGCACGCCGGCGTAGGTCTCTGCGTGGATGGCGATTGTGCTGCCGAGTGTCTGAAAGGCGTAGGTCGATCCCGCACGCTTGAGCCCCGCCACGTAGTGATTCATATGCGCGTCGTAGAGATCAGCGGCTGCCTGCAGGTCCGGATCAGGGCTTTTGTGCGTGTGGCCGAAGACAACGGCACCCCTATCCGGCAAAGGCACGTCGAAGTAGTTCGCGGGAAGGATGGCGTCTGCGTCCGTCTGGTAGAGCCAGGGACTCCTTATCTGACCGGCGGCATAGATCTTAAGCGCGAGATCGGTCCCAATCTTACGGGCAAGGCCAACCCCCTGTCGGCGCGGGAGTTCGTGTCCTGCGGACGCCCGGTCGACCACGATGGTGTCAGGCCGATCAGTCAGCTCAGGCAGGAGCTTCCGGGTGCGCTCGCGTGCCGGTATCGGGGCGTCATCCGGAACGTTAACGACGGCGACGACGAGGGGTGTTCCAGAAATCTTCGTGAGAATACGGTCTATGCTGCAGGGATCCTCATCGTAGAGTGGAACGACCAGCGCGTGCTGATAAGTTCCTCTATCAGATTCAGGATGCATATCCTCTGCATAGCGGTTGAGGTACTGTCTAATCGACATGGGAATCGAGATGGAGAAAGCTTCCTACCTCTGTAGGAGCGGATTTATCCGCGATTAGATACAACATCAGTGTAACGCCGCCCGAAGCGGCAGCCCTTCCATCACATCAGCCTCAATCTCAACCAGCTCCTCCAGCCGCGGCATCACCAGGTCACAGTCACAATGTGCAAAAGCGAGCTCCACAAACAACTCCCAGTGGCGTTCTTCACTCGCGGTAATGGCGCGATAGAAGCGTGCCAGCTCCGGGTCTTCAACTCCGGATGCGATGAGCCCAAACCGTTCCGCGCCGCGCCGCTCGACAACTGCGCCGACAAGAAGGCGATCCAGCAGGAAATTCCCGGAACCCCGCCGGATGGTTCCGTTCAGCGCGTGCACGTAAGGGTCTTTTGTATCGGGTCCGGGGGTCACACCACGGGCCATGAGCAGGCGGATGACCTCGCGGTAGTGATTGAGCTCTTCCACCGCGAGATCGACCATCGCATCGAGCAGCTGTGGCTGGTCCGGATAGTGAGAGGCCACGTTCAAAGCCATGCCGGAGGCTTTTTTTTCGCAGGACGCGTGGTCCTTGAGGAACTCGTCGAAGTTGTCGAGCACCCCCGCCAGCCACCGGGACGGCGATGGGCTGAGGGGCAGGTCCGTCAGGCGTAGATCTGGTTCAGCCATTGCGCGATGTCAGCGATTTCCTGCGGGCATACCTGATGCCCCATCGCATATTCGTGCCACTCAACGTGATAGTTCAGTCCCAGGAGGGCTTCGCGGGAGGTAATGGCCCGGGTGATTGGAATCATGGGATCTGACAATCCATGACCCATGAAGATGGGCGTATCGACGTTGGCGAAACTCAGTCTCTCCGCCACATGTTCGTGGTCGTGAAGGTAGGTGGACAACGCCATGATGCCGCAAAGCTTCTGCGGGTGAGAAAGCCCCAGCTGCATGGCAATGACCCCGCCCTGGGAAAAGCCCGCCAGGGTGATCTTTTCCGACGGAACGCCATTTGCACACTCCTGTTGAACCAGGGCGTCGATAGCCGCGGTGGACGCTTCGATGTCTTCGCTCCCGGCAAGGGGAGCGCCCGGATCGATGTCATACCAGCCGCGCATCTCCATACCGCCGTTGATGGTGATGGGTCTGACAGGTGCGTTCGGAAAAACGAAACGCAGGTGCTGGTTCAGATCGAGCATCGGCACAATCGGTTCGAAGTCCGTGGCATCAGCGCCAAGGCCGTGTAACCAGATAACGGTCCCTGTGGTGTCGGGTCCTGTTTCGGTCTCGAGATATTCAATTTGCTCCATAAACTAATTATCCCGGATTTGGGTGATAATGGCAGCATGAGTGAAGATGATGGTTTGGACCGGGAAGCGAATCGCGACCTCAGGAGGCTGACGCCAGCGCTGAAGTTCCTGGTTCCCTACAAAAAGCAGGTAGCGTTCGCCAGCATGGCCCTTGTGGTCACCGCCGGGGCGACCCTTTCCCTGGGGCAGGGTATCCGTATGGTGATTGACGACGGGTTTGCCAGTGGTCAGGCGGACATCCTCGTTGACTCGCTGACGCTCTTTGCGGCATTTGTGGTTGTGCTCACAGCCGGCACGTTCATCCGTTTTTACTTCGTCTCATGGGTTGGCGAACGTGTGAGTGCCGATATCCGGTATGCGGTCTTTGCACACCTCATCCATCTGCATCCGGGCTTCTTCGAACGGAACAGCCCAAGTGAAATCCAGTCCCGGATAACAACAGATACAACTTTGCTCCAGACGGTGATCGGCTCATCGGTCTCCATCGCCCTCAGGAACATCCTGATGTTCTTTGGCGGGGTCACGCTGCTTTTTGTGACCAATGCCAAGCTTTCGCTGATCGTTTTGGCGAGTGTGCCTTTTGTCGTCTTGCCCATTGTGCTGTTCGGACGTCGTGTCCGTCGTCTGTCCCGGACCAGCCAGGACAAGCTGGCAGACGTCGGTAGCTATGCGGGCGAATCCCTGCGTCACATCAAGGTGGTGCAGGCGTTCAATCACCAGGGCATTGATGAACGAGCGTTCGCTGACAGGGTGGATGAAGCGTTTGCGGTCTCTCTGCAACGTATTCGCCAGAGGGCTGTACTCGTCGCGATTGTCATGCTCGTGGTGTTCGGAGCTGTCTCTACCATGCTGTGGGTTGGCGGGCAGGATGTCCTGAGCGGCACAACCAGCGCAGGGGAGCTTGCGGCGTTCATCTTCTACGCATTCATTGTCGCCGGGTCGGTCGGTGCGATCAGCGAGGTGTTGAGTGATCTGCAGCGGGCTGCCGGAGCAACGGAAAGGCTGGTCGAGCTGCTGGAGTCTCCGAGTGACATCCCGGAACCAGAGTCACCCCGGTCTCTCGGCACACCGGTCAACCTGTCATTTGAGAACGTACAGTTTTCTTATCCCGGCAGGCCGGACCAGGTTGTGATTGAAGATGTGAGTTTTGAGGTGGAACCGGGAGAGATGATCGCGCTCGTTGGGCCCTCGGGTGCAGGCAAAACGACACTCTTCGATCTCATTCAGCGATTCTATGATCCACAGAAGGGTTCGATACGTATGTCCGGTGTCGACCTCAAGGAGCTTTCCCTTGCAGATGTAAGAGGCACGGTTGGGTTTGTACCGCAGGATCCGACCCTCTTTTCCGGAACACTGCGCGACAACCTCACTTATGCATCTGTCGATGCGTCCGAAGCTGAAATCAGCCAGGCGCTGACTCGTGCGCATGCAACCGAGTTCGTGAAAAATCTGCCTGAAGGGCTGGCGACACGTGTCGGGGAAGACGGTGTGGGGCTTTCGGGTGGACAGCGGCAACGTCTCGCTATCGCGCGAGCACTGCTGTCGAATCCTGAGTTTCTTCTGCTGGACGAGGCGACGAGTGCTCTCGATGCAGAGAGTGAACACCACATACGTTCAAGCATTGAAGACCTTAAAGGCCAGATGACCATACTCGTCATTGCCCACCGGCTGTCGACGGTGAGGCAGGCCAATCGCATCCTGGTTGTTGAACAGGGGCGCATCGTCGGGTGCGGTTCCCACGAGGCGCTTCTCAGCAGCAACACCCTCTATGCTCGCTTCGCTGAAATGCAGTTTGCTGCGTGATTTTGGTTCGCCAATCGGTTTAGAATGCGCGGCCTGTCACGGTGTATAAAACAAGAATACTAAGGGGAAGGCATGGGGCCGCTTCAGGGTTTCAGAATCATTGAGCTTGCGGGTATTGGACCCGGACCGTTCTGCGGGATGATGTTGTCCGACATGGGTGCTGAAGTGATCCGGGTGGATCGTCTGAGTTCCGCCACGCAAGCGCCAAAAGATGTGCTGGCCCGTAATCGCCGTTCCATCGCTCTTGATCTCAAACAACCCGAAGGGGTTGAAGCCGTTCTGCGTCTCGTGGAATCGGCGGACGCGCTTTTTGAAGGCTTTCGGCCCGGTGTGACTGAGCGACTTGGCCTTGGACCCGATGAGTGCCAGGCACGGAATCCGAAACTCGTCTATGGCCGCATGACCGGGTGGGGTCAGGAAGGACCGCTTGCACAGGCGGCAGGCCATGACATCAACTATATCGGCCTCGCGGGAGCGCTCCACGCGATAGGACGTCCCGGTGAACGCCCCGTTCCACCGCTCAACCTGGTGGGTGATTTTGGCGGCGGCGGCATGCTTCTCGCGTACGGGGTTGTGTGTGGTTTGCTCGAGGCGCAGAAATCAGGCAAGGGTCAGGTCGTTGATGCGGCCATGGTCGATGGCACTGCGGCGCTGATGGCGATGTTTTTCTCAATGGCGGCTGGTGGTGCATTCTCAGACCAGCGCGGTACAAACATGCTCGATGGCGGTGCACATTTCTACGACACGTATGAGACCAGCGATGGCAAACACGTCTGCATCGGTTCCATAGAACCTCAGTTTTATGCGCTCCTGGTGGAGAAGGCAGAACTGGATCCCAATAAGTACGGCCCCCAGATGGACCCGAGTGGCTGGCCTGAGCTGAAAGAAGATTTGAAAGGGGTTTTCCTTACGAAAACCCAGAGCGAGTGGTGTGAAATCATGGAAGGCACAGATGTCTGTTTCGCACCGGTCCTCAGTATTTTTGAAGCGCCTGAACATCCGCACAACAAGGCGCGAAACAGTTTCATGGAAGTGGACGGTGTAATGCAGCAGGCACCGGCCCCGCGTTTTTCACGTACGCAGCCTGAGATATCTCATGGCGCACGGGTACCAGGAGAAGATACCCGTTCTGTGCTCGCGGATTTTGGCTTTACTGCGGCGGAAATAGAGACCCTCGCTGACGGCAAGGTGATCGCCTAGATCTCAACAGGGGTCTGGGGCGGCTGCGGCCGCGACAACCATTAGAATATTTAGAACAAAGGATTCCGCATGAGTGTAGAACTGTTAGACAACCCCCGCTTCTTTGGTTTCCGGGTACGGCGTCAGATCGACGGGCGAACGTATCAGGAATACTTCTCCCTTAAAGAGAACGGCAAGCGGCTTCGCGGCGCCCGTCGGGCAGCAGTAAAAGCGGTGGCCGAGGCCCGGGACGAGGAGCTTTCGAGCCTGCAACAGAAGAGCCGGGACAAGGCAGACCGGGAAATACAGTTGGATGCGTCCGGCCAGATCAAGGGCATCCTCTGCAGATTGAAGAAAGAAAAAAGCGGTACGATGACCCCCGTCTTCCAGGTTGGAATCATGTCGCGTGTGAGTGGAAAAATCGTCAACACCACTGTGTCGATCAACAAACACGGCATACCTGCAGCGTGGCAGAAGGCTGTGGACTTCTATTGCGAACACAAGCAGATCAGTAAGCGTACGAAGATCTACAAGGAACTGATCTCGCGCTGCCCGAAGAAAGCACAGGTTACCCGCTTTCTGAAAGCGCTCGGGTAGAAAACCCTCCTCATGGGATACGCGGAAGAATTCAAACGTTCGCTCAACGACCCGGAGGGGTTCTGGTCCGAGCAGGCGTCGTTGATTCCGTGGATCGAACCACCGAAGCGCATACTCGAGCAGGATGACAACGGCGCCTGGCGCTGGTTCGGGGGCGGCAAGCTGAACAGTTGTTTCATTGCCCTCGACCAGCACGTTGAAGCGGGGCGCGGCGATCAGACAGCACTTATATACGATTCTCCGGCAACCGGTCAGGTTACAAAGTTCAGCTATTCGGAGCTCACAGACTGGACGGCACGTGTGGCTGGCGGGCTTCGGAAGCTGGGGGTAGAGAAAGGTGACCGTGTGGTCATCTACATGCCCATGATCCCCGAAACGGCAGTTGCGATGCTCGCATGTGCGCGTATAGGTGCGGTCCACTCCGTGGTGTTTGGCGGGTTCGCGGCTCCGGAACTTGCCACACGCATTGACGATGCAGAACCCCGGGTCATCCTGTCCGCGAGCTGCGGAATCGAGTTTGACCGGGTGATCCCTTACAAGCCATTGCTGGATGACGCGATAGAGATCGCGACCCACAAACCTGCACACACAGTCATCGTGCAGCGTCCGCAGGCAGAGGCAGAACTGATTGCTGACCGTGATTTCGAATGGGAGGCCTGGCTGGACGGGGCTGAGCCGACTGACTGTGTGCCGGTCGATGCACACGATCCGCTCTACATTCTCTATACCTCAGGGACAACGGGTAAACCGAAAGGTGTCGTGCGCGACAACGGTGGTCATGCGGTTGCCCTGACCTACAGCATGCAGGCGATCTATGGCGTGGATGCTGGTGACGTTTATTGGGCGGCATCAGACGTGGGCTGGGTCGTCGGCCATTCTTACATTGTCTATGGTCCTCTGTTCAAAGGTTGCACGTCGATTCTCTACGAAGGCAAACCGGTTCGGACCCCTGACGCGGGTGCATTCTGGCGGGTGATTGCCGAGCATCGGGTCAAGAGTTTCTTTGTGGCCCCAACGGCGTTCAGGGCGGTCAAGAAAGAAGACCCCGACTGCGAGCTTCGCAAAGGCTACGACATCAGCTGCCTCAAGTACCAGTTTGTTGCGGGTGAACGTCTGGATCCGCCGACCTACCACTGGCTCAAAGACAATCTCCCGGGTGTGCCGGTGATCGATCACTGGTGGCAGACCGAAACGGGATGGTCGATCTGCGCCAATATGGCGGGTGTGGAGCTGCTCGAAACCCGGGCCGGTTCACCCACGCTACCGGTGCCGGGATACGATCTCAGAATTCTCGACGAGGACGGCCATGAGCTTGGGCCGAACCAGGAAGGGGCCATTGTCGTTAAAGAGCCGATGCCGCCGAGCTGCTTTCCCACCGTCTGGGGAGACCACGACCGGTTTGTCGAAAGCTATTTCTCCCAGTACCCGGGTTTCTATCTCACCGGAGACGGTGGGTACCGCGATGAGGACGGCTATGTGTATGTCATGGGACGCACAGATGACGTAATCAACGTTGCAGGCCACAGGCTTTCAACAGGCCAGATAGAAGAAGTGGTGGCCGAGCACCCCGCGGTTGCGGAGTGTGCCGTGATTGGGATTCATGATGCGGACAAAGGTCAGGTTCCCATGGGCCTGATGCTTCTGAAAGACGGCGCGAACATGGATGCGGGTGATCTGCAGGCGGAACTCGTCCAGATGGTCCGCTCGAGCGTGGGAGCCATCGCCAACTTCAAGCGAGCCGTGGTGGTTCAGAGACTTCCAAAAACCCGTTCGGGCAAGATATTGCGCCAGGTCCTGCGCAAGATGGTCGATGGTGAGAGTTACGTTGTGCCATCTACCATTGACGATCCGGCGATCATCGATGAGATCGATGCAACCCTTCGTGCAGAAGGAGTCATTCAGTGATCATTGTCCACGGTACTATCCCCATCAGGCCGGACTGCCGCGACAAAGCCCTGGAACTTGCGCGGACCATGGCAGATGCAACGCGCGCTGAATTCGGGTGTATCTCATACGATTTCTATGTGGGCCTGTCGGACCCGAACACGCTCATGCTCTTTCAGGAGTGGGAGACCATGGATGCGCTGATGGATCATTTTCAGACTGAACACATGGAAGAGTTCCTGCAGGAGCTTCCCGAAATTGTGTCCGGAGAAATCACAACTCGACGCTACGCCGTGCAGAGTGTGGATGATGACGAAGACCACGATGTCAGCGTCGAAGAACCCCCGCCAGTCATTCATTAGATCGGCCGTCTATTAACCTTCGGGTGCTTATTGCACTTGGTGATTTCACTGCCGCTTCCCGTCGCGCTACGCTTGTGGTTGAGAGAGGGTGATTCGCGCACGGGCGCAACACTGGTTCTCGTAGAGCGCATCAAAAGCAAACGTCCGATTTCGCCGTACGTTGCAGCGCATGAGTTGCAGGACTGCGGAATAATTAGGGGCACAGGTTGCGCCAACCACGTGGACCGGGTTGGGACCGTACCGTTGGGTGACCCTCTTTTTTTCTGATCTGATCCGCGGTTTAAGCCCTGAGTTCCCGGACGAGATAAGCTGTTACCGCGCACAGTCCAAGTGCAAAGCCCGCCTCAAACAACCCCACCAGCATCAGGTTCGGATCGAATACAACCATGATGCCGTGTGTGAAATAGAGCAGTGATGCCATGCACAGAAGAAACGTACTCATCGTGCGACCTCGCAGGAGACCCGGCAGGGGAATGAGTAGCGGGAGCAACTGCACGATAAGCCACGTGACGTTGGTGGCAGGATTATCGATGGGGTCGATAAACAGCTGACGCAATGCTGTAACCGCCCAGAGGGAGCCGCACAACACCAGGGCCAGAAAGAGCCAGCCACGTAGTTTCGACTGCATACTCAGGTCTGAAGTCGGAGCGCAAGGGTTGCAAGACGACGACCCGCGGCAACAGCGAGCTCTGCCTCATGTGAGGAAAGCTCGGGGCCCTGTGACCCGAGATGCGAAACCCCGTAAGGGCTGCCGCCGGTTGTCGTCTGGTTCAGCGCAGGTTCCGCGTATGGCAGACCCTGGATGAGCATCCCATGGTGGAGCAGGGGTACCATCATCGTCAGCAGAGTGGATTCCTGCCCGCCGTGAAGGGAATTCGAAGAACAGAACACGCTGGCGGGTTTCCCAACCAGTTCGTGCCCCATCCAGATGTCCGCGGTCTGATCGATGAAGTATTTGAGCGGCGCGGCCATGTTTCCGAAACGCGTTGCGCTCCCAAGGGCGAGTGCTGCGCAGTCTCTCAAGTCGTCTTTGCTGCAGTAAACGGCACCTTCCTCGGGGACGGGCGGAGCTGTACGCGCTGTCTCGGCTGTGACATCCGGCACTGTCCGGATACGCGCATCGATACCGGGCACCTCATCCACGCCCCGGGCGATGCGCATCGCCAGATTTCGCGTCCCGCCCGTCCGGGAGTAATACAGGATCAGAACGTACGGGGTGCTCAACGAATCAGTTCCAGCACGTTCTCAGGTGGCCTGCCGATGACGGCCCGGCCATTGCGCGTGACGATCGGGCGTTCGATGAGTATCGGGTTGTCGATCATGGCGCTGATGAGATCTTCCCGTGTCAACGCGGGGTCATCCAGGTTGAGTTCAGTATAAGGTGCTTCCTTCTTGCGCATGAGATCACGTGGCTTTAACCCCAGCAGATCGAGGAGGCTGCTCAGGGTATAGGCATCGGGTGGAGATTCCAGGTACTCCACGATAGTGGGTGAGATGCCGTTCTCTTCAAGAAGAGCCAGCGTTGCCCGGGACTTGGAGCATCGCGGGTTGTGGTAGATGGTGGTATCGGTCATTGGACTTAATCGCTAATCTGATTCGGTCACAGTATAAAATAGACGCTGATGGCAGACGAAAATACCGGCATCGATTTAAACCCCCGGGCTCTAAAAGACAGGGCGGGGGACCTGTGGGAAAGCGTGCGCTGGCACCTCCTTCAGATGGGGCAGCAATTCCTGGCGCACAACTGCATCAATGCGGCCGGCGCGCTCACGTACACCACGCTCTTTGCGGTTGTGCCGTTGACGACGGTGACATACACAATTTTCTCGCTCATTCCGGAATACGCTCACGTTGGGGAGCAGGTGCAGGCATTTGTCTTCAACAACTTCGTGCCCGGAAGCTCTGACGTGGTGCAGGAGAAGCTCAACGAGTTTGCAGCCCGTGCCCGCAACCTCACGACCGTCGGGCTCCTCATTCTCTTTGCCACTGCGTTCATGATGCTGGTCACGATCGAGAAGAGCTTCAACACGATATGGCATGTCGCCGAACCGCGACGGGGACTGCAACGGTTTCTCCTGTATTGGGGGGTGCTGTCGCTTGGACCTCTCAGCATCATCGCGGGGATCGTCAGCAGTCTGTACCTCTTCGGCCTTCCCCTCGTATCGGAAATCCCAACGTTTGGGTTAACAGAGGTTCTGCTTGGGTATCTGCCCGCGCTGATCAGCGTTGCCGGGTTTACCGTTCTTTACTATGCCGTCCCGAATTGTCATGTGCCGTTCAGGCACGCGGTTGCGGGTGGGATCGTCACCAGTATCGTCTTCAGCGTGGCGTTGAATCTTTTTACAGAGCTTTCACGTGGCTTCTCGTACGATGCAATTTACGGGACATTCGCTGCGCTGCCTGTATTCCTGGTCTGGCTCTATCTCGTGTGGGTGATTGTTCTATGCGGGGCGATTTTTGTGCGCAGCCTTTCCCTGGCCCGCGACGATGACCCGGACCGGGAACCGCTCATGATCAAGGCCACCCGGGTATTGAGGCTTCTCCACGATGCACATATGGAAGGTGAATCAGTGACGGACAAGGAGATCAATTCGGCTGTTTCTCTCAATCAGATGGAACATGACCGGGTTTTTTCCGTATTCAATGAGCTGAAGCTTCTGAATCAGACAGAAGATGAAAGATGGTCGCTTGGACGTAATCTCAAGGGTGTCACGTTGTGGGAGCTGTATCAGAAACTGCCGGAGGGCCTGGAACTCGAACGGCTCAGGAGAATCGAAGATATGCCCGGTGTAGTTGGACCGCTCGTTGCGATCACCCAGTTCGGGTCGAACGAAATGTCCGTCAGTCTGGATATGGTATTTAGTACATGAAACGCATTTTTGTCGCGTGCCTCCTGGTGGGTTCGCTCAGTGCCTGTTCAACGGGTGAGCAGGTTGTTCTTGCGGACGGCAGCCGCACACAGATGTCTCACTGGGAAGGCAGATTTCTGGTTATCAACTACTGGGCGGAATGGTGTGCGCCGTGCAGACACGAAATCCCCCAGTTCAATGATCTGCATGATTCGCGTGTGGCCCACGGGCTCGTCATGCTCGGGGTCAACTACGACAATCTCGAAGGTGACAAGCTCATGGGTGTGATCGACCGGATGGAGATCGAGTTCCCGGTACTGGCAACCGATCCCCAGCAACGATACGGCTACGATCGGCCGCTGACGCTACCGACGACCGTCATCATCAGCCCCGAACGCGATGTCCACGAGGTGCTGATTGGACCCCAGACCAGCGCGAGTATCCTCGCGGCGCTGCCATAGAAGAAATCGCGGCTGAAGCCGCTCCTACAGAAAGACCTATCTAACTCGCGGATAACACCCGGTCGGCGTACCAGGTAACTCTGTAGGAGCGGCTTCAGCCGCGATTC
>JANQFF010000488.1 GCA_028277965.1 Pseudomonadales bacterium | reverse complement strand
TTTGCCGGGTCACGATCTGCCCCACGTCTATAACTCCTGGGACCTGTTTGGTTACGGAAGCCCCGTGGACATCCAGGGACCAGCCCTTGTCTTCGACGACACCGGATCGTTCGAAGCCATCTCGGTCTGCGACGTTCTTCTTGAAGCCGGCGTTCACGTGACAATGGTGTCACGCGCAAAAGACGTGGGCGACAACGTCCCGTTTCCGCCTGTCACGGTTGGCGCCGCAAGAGAACGCCTGATGTCAGGCGATTTCGATTTCATCGGCGGGCACTATCTGCGCGAAATACGCGCGGGTCAGGTCGACATTGGAGTCCTCTTTACCGAGCGCCTCCGGACGATTGAAGCCAATACGGTTATTCTGGTTACTCACAACGAGCCGAACAGGGCTCTTGCGACGGAGCTTGAAGACGAAGGTCTGGAAGTGCACCAGATAGGCGACGTACAGGGCCGGAACAACATACGCAACGCCATCCACTCGGGTGCTTTGCTGGGAAGGAGAATATAACCAATGCAGGTCACACGGATTTATACCGGAGACGATAACCAGTCTCACTTCGAAGACGTCGAGATCGACCTCGAAGATCTCGGCATGCGTGGACAGATTTCCAAACCCTGGCCGGCTGAATCGGTCATGTTTCGAGAGGTCACCGGCGACTACAACCTCGACTTTCATACTGCCCCACGACGCCAACTTGTTGTGAATCTGACAGGCAGCGTTGAGATCGAAACGGGGGACGGCACCGTCCGCCTGATGGGCCCGGGCTCAATTCTGCTGGCTGAAGACACGACCGGTCAGGGTCACATCTCCCGGGCGGTTGGCGGGGAAGCCCGTCAGTGCCTGTTTGTCCCACTCAAGGACTGATCATGCGGTCCCTTTTCGTTTTCTGCCTGCTGTGCCTGCCTGTGACGTCGCTGCTGTCCGCGGAGCGACCTTCTGATCGAATGGTCGATTCACAGGGTTATCCCCTGGACGATCCCGAGTACGACGAAATCAGGAACTGGCATGACCAGGAAAAGCGCGGACTCGCGCTTTTCCGGAAGAAAGACTACGCCAGGGCGTACAAAACCCTGGCCGAACCCGCCCGCCACGGCTTCAAACGCGCCCAGCACAGTCTCGCGCTCATGCACATCAACGGGAACGGGGTCGACAAAAACATCCTGGTCGGCATCGCGCTTCTCGGCCTGGCTGCCGAATCCGGCGACCGCAAGCTGGAGCGTGAGTACGACAAAGCCGTTAAAGCGCTACCCGAGAAGTACCAGCAACCCGTGCGCGACCAGACCCAGTACTACATCGCACGGTACGGCATGGACGTACAGGGCATCACCTGTTCGTCGGTCAAACGTTATCAGTCCAACCTCAAGGACATGTTGTGTCTGAAGATCCCGGGCGAATACAGGACGTGGGAGTGGGCTCCTTAATACACCTTTAGGAACTCGTTACCCCGCTCCGCTCGATCTTGCGGTCCAGCCTGTCACGCAACCTTTTCTGACGCTCTTCCGTGAGGGGGTAACTCCACATCATTGAGAGGACAAAGAAGTTGAGACCAGCAGGTATCACCGAATAGAGACACGCGAGCCACATCAGGCTCGAATGAGAATTACCGTCCGGGGTCCCTGCGAGATTGGGGTCCACGGTGGCATCGAAGCCGAAGAACGCGGCTGCAGCAACACCAAGAGCGCCACCCGCGGCCGCGGTCCCTTTGCGCAGAGACCCCCACACAGAGAAATACAAACCCGCTCTGTTCTTTCCAGTACGCGCGAAGTCCACATCCACCGTATCGGCTGCCATGGAAGCCAGAATCGCAATCATGGCGGCGACCGAACTCCCCTTGAAGCACATGATCACAAGGAAGACCGCAAACTCACCTTCGGGTATGAAGGGTATACAGGCAGACCAGACCGCGTACCAGACAAGCGCAACAAGCATGGTTCTATGTTTGCCCCAGCGATTCGATATCCGGGTCCATGGCGACACGCCAAGCACGGACGCTCCGTAGTACGCGAGCAGGAACACAGGATACAGCTCACCCGCGTTAATGACATGTTTGACGAAGAAATAGGACATGGAGGCTGTCATCGCTATCCCGCCCCCGACCACCATGTAAGTCACGACAACACGCACGTAGGGACCATTTTTTGCGACCAGCTTTGCGCTTTCTACAAAACCGCGATGTTCCTGCCGTTCAATCGTCGCCAGGTTCGGCTCTGGAACGGTAACGAGCGCAAACAGTACAGTGACCGGTATCGCAACCAGCACAAAGGTCGCCAGCCACTCGAGGATGACATCGATGTTGCCCGCCCGGGCTTTCATGATTTCCTGAAACTCCGTCGCGAAATTGGCGACCATGCTCGAGAAATCTGTCGATGTGGTTGTTGAGATGTAGATCGCGAGGGCTGCGATCAAGGGTAAAAAATTGAAGCAGAGATACCCCATAAAGTGGGATTGTTCCCTGCGCGCTGTGATATGCGTACGGAATTCGTAGGACGTCGACATTTCCGCTCCCCACGCATAGTACGGGAGAGCGATCAGCGTATACGCGAAATAGAGGAGGATGATCCAGATGGCGAAATACCACGTGGTGACATCCTCCGGCGGGATGAGCAGCTTGTAGAGCGTCAGCATCAACAGCGGCGTGCCAAGGAGGATCCAGGGTTTACGCCGGCCCCACCTGGTTTTGGTGTTGTCTGAGAGAACCCCGATCAGCGGATCGGTAAACGCATCGGACAGTCGCGCGCCCAGGATGACCGCCGACATCGCATAAAGAGGGATACCCAACTCGGCATAAAACGGAACGACGTACAAGCCAACGGGAAGCAGCGCCATCGACACCGGCAGGTACAGGCTGGCATAGCTGATGACCTTGCCTTCACTGATCGGCCTGTCCGCTGTAGCCGTTGCTGTCATGGGTCAGCCCTTAGTGATTCCACCAGGCCAGATCCGAGAATGACCGCATATCCAGTTCGTGGGTCCAGGCTGATCGATGTTGTTGGGAGATATGGTAGTAGGTTTCGGCCATCCGCTCGGGGAGCATCAGACCATCGTTTTCCATACCCCGGGTCTCTCTCAATTCCTGAAATCGCTCCTCCCCCAACATTTTTCCAAGGGTGTCCGGTGCATCTACAGCACCATCAATCAGGATGTGCGCAACGTGAATCCCCTTTTTCGCGTATTGCGCATTAAGAGACTGACACAACATCCGTCGACCGCCCATGGCCGCGGCATGTGAGTGCTGACCGGCATTTCCCCGCACAGCTGCGGTTGCCGAGGTCACGAGGATCGTGCCTTTGCCACGTTCTTCCATCAACGGGCACAGCGTGGAAGCCAGGCGAAACAGACCAAAAGTGCCCATACGCCAGCCAAGCTCAAACATCTTGTAGGTTGTCCCTTCGAGCGGCCGGTCCCCTATCTGGGCTCCCAGGTTGTAGAGTGCAACTTCTATCGGACCAATATCCGCCTCGACCTGGGCTATCCGCTCTTCGATGGCGTTGTCATCCACAGCGTTGAGGATGAACCCCGAAGCGTCTCCCCCGTCAGCCTCTATATCGCTGACGAGTTTGTTCAGCCCCTCCTCGTCACTGCGGCGGCACAGCACAGAGTGATAGCCTTCAGCCGCAAACTTCTTTCCAACTGTACCGCCGATACCGGCGCCAGCACCTATGACCAGACAGACAGGTTTCACGTTACCTCCTCAACGACGGGCGGCTGCCGCCATAACTCTCAAAAAGTTTCCAGACCAGATTTTTTGTATGTCTTCTTCCGAATAACCCCGTTCGACGAGGGCAACCGTGAGGTTATGTGCCTCACTGGCATCTTCAAAACCTGCTATCCCACCGCCGTGATTGAAATCGTTACCGATACCAACGTGATCGACCCCCACCCTTTCGGCGACATAGTCGAGGTGATGGAGCATGGCATCGATGCTCCCCGGGCCGAGAATGTCGTTAATGGCATTGATATAAGTTGCCTGAATTTCCGGGTCGTCAATCTCCCAATAGAGCTCGTAGGGATAGTCATAATCCTCGAGGATACCTGCCTCGTTACGCGCAGCCCGGATGGCCGCATCGAGGGCGGCGTCACTGCTGTCGAAGAGATAACCTTTGAACGCCGCAACATGAATGACGCCACCGCCAGCGGCTATCGCGTCTATTTCCTCATCAGAAAGATTACGCCTGACGTCCGTCAGCGCTTTAACGTTGGAGTGGCTCGCAATAACCGGTGCCGTGGACAGCTCAACCACTTCCATCACTGCCTCTTTGGAAAGTTGACTGACATCGACGACACCTCCGAGCTCGTTGACCCGAGCGATCGCCGCTCGTCCGAGTTCCGAGAGCCCCCCATGTTCGGCATCAGGTTCATGCGACCCATTTTCGCGGACAAAAACCGGCCTGGACGAGTCCGCAAAGTCGTTATGTCCCATGTGGGTCAGCGCAAAGACCCGGACGCCCGCCTCAAAGAATTCATCAAGCGATGCAACCTCTGTCCCCAGGATACGTGCATTCTGGAAACCAAGGATGAGCGCTGTCTGCCCATTCTCGTGTGCCGTGACAATCTCATCCGCAGTTGTCGCAAGAATGGCGTTGTTTGCAGGGTCCGACACAACCCCGTGAACCGCTGCCAGTTCCGCATCGGCCAAAGCACGGGCCTCACTGTATCCGGCTTCGTCTCTCGGCCCCGGACCCACCGCAACAGCAAGGACCACCGCATCCATACCCCCGGCACGCATCTTGTCCAGGGCAACTTCAGATCTGCCGTCAGCACCCGCGTAACGCGTTTCCTGGCCGGGGATTTCGACGTCCGCATGTGCATCGAGCACCAACGTGCGCTCATGTAAAGTCGCCTGCGGTTCGACTGCCTGTTCTGTTCTCTGCTCCGGTTCTTGTTCCGGTTTGGGCGGCGCAGCGGGTTCCGCACATCCTGCGAGCGCAATCACCGCCAACATCAACAGTCGACAAGGAGCCATTTCATCCCCCCAAACAGCAAGTAGTTCAATCTACCACCACGCTGCTACCATTGGGAAATAGCTAAAAAGATGAAAGGAGGACTCCATGAGTTTTGACGGAAAGGTAGCCATCATCACAGGAGCTGGCGGTGGTCTGGGCCGTGAGCATGCATTACGCCTGGGTGCCGCGGGCGCGAAAGTGGTCGTTAACGACCTGGGCGGCGCGGTAGACGGGTCTGGTCAGGGGGATGCGGCGGATGTCGTTGTCGAAGAAATCCGCGCCGCTGGCGGCACGGCTGTCGCCAACAAAGACTCGGTATCTGACCGCGAAGGTGCCAGGAACATTGTCGATACCGCAGTGTCCGAATTCGGGACAGTCGACATTCTCATCAACAACGCCGGTATCCTGCGCGACAAGTCTTACAAGAAAATGTCTCTGGACGAATGGGATATCGTGATCAACGTGCACCTGAACGGCACTGCTTATGTCACCTGGCACGCCTGGCCAATCATGTACGAAAAGAACTACGGACGGATTCTCTTCACCTCGTCGGTATCAGGCATCCTCGGCAGCTTCGGACAGGCCAACTATGGTGCTGCGAAGATGGGCATGGTCGGATTGATGAACAACCTGTCCCGTGAAGGTGCGTCTCACAACGTGCGCGTGAATTGCCTGTCCCCCGGGGCTGCGACACGTATGACCGCGAGCGTTCCCGGCAGCAACATCGACGCGGACAACCCGGATCCGGCGAACCATCCCGGCCTCGTCAGCCCTGCTGCACTTTACCTCGTTTCTGAAGATGCCCCGAACGGCCGCATCCTGCAGGCTGCCGGTGGCAAATTTGCATCCGACATGGTGTTTTCCAACGTCGGCATGGATCTCGGGCTCGATGCCACCTGGGAAGATGTGGCTGAAAACGCTGAGCAGATTCTGGAAACAGACGGCATGGGGCCGAAAACGACCTTCTGGAGGGAGTAGACCTCCGGCAAAACTAGTAACAATGGGGTCTGACCCCATTGTTACTAGTTTTCTGTTACACCCGTAGCTCCACATCGTCGATGCCGTAGAGCACCATCTCCAGGTTCGGGACGATGCGCTCTCGCACCGCTGGACGCCTGAGTAACATCCCGGCAAGACCTCGCAACGGCTCCCCCCACCAGGAGTTCGTGAGGATCAGCTTCGGCGGCTGGGCCTGGAACTCCTGGATCACCCGGATCTCTTCGCAGCGTTCCGCCTCAATACCATTGAGCGCAGTGTTGAGGTCAGAACCGGTTTTGAGTGCTGGAACCAGGTGATTGGCCGCGACTATCGCATCACGCAGAGCCACGTTGATACCCTGTCCGCCGACCGGTGACATCGTATGGGCAGCATCCCCGACCAGGAGCACACCCTCCTGGCTCCATGAGGTGACACAGTCCGACACGCTTTCCAGTAGAAATGGCTTCTCGAGATTTGAGGTGTGGGCTCGCAAATGTTCACCGAGTTCCGGTGTCACGTGATTGGCCATCACATCCACCCACTCTTCGACACCTTTGTCCCTGAGTTCCCCAAAGGTCCCCTTGAGAATCACCCACCCAAGCTGCAAAGCCCCGTCCCAGGTCTGGTAGGCAACGAGCAGATGACCCCGCCCGACAAAAGCCTTCACCCCAGGCCACACGGCGGGTAACGGCAACTTGCACCAGACGATATCCATGGGCGGGCTCATGGATGTTGCTTCAAACCCGAGGAGTTTCCTGACCGCTGAGTAACGCCCATCAGCACCGATCACGACATCACAGGGTATCACCCGTTCACCTGTTTCATCCCTGACCGTGACACCCCTGACCGGTGTGTCGATCGCTCGTACCGACACCCCTCGGACAAACTCGAACTCCGGTAGTGCACTGGCCGTTTTAACCACGTTCTCGAGAAACAGGGGCTGAGAAATCGCTACTGGTGGACTGCCGTGAAAGTCACTGGCTTCCAAGCCGAATTCGAAGACCAGTTTCGCGTTGAGATAAAGCGCAAAATCCAGGATGGCGTGGTGTGGTGCACCGGTCAGAGCCTGAGATAAACCCATCTGGTTGAGAGCGTCGTGGCCACTCGGCATGAGGATCTCGCCACGAAACTCACGCGAAAAATCCCGGCGCCTTTCAACCAGCGTGGTCTCAATGCCCCGGCTCGCCAGCAGGTACGCAAGAGACGCGCCCGCGGGTCCAGCACCAACTACAACAACTTTTGCCATACCAGTGCCAACACGAAAAGCACCCTCACAGGGAGGCGTAAAGCGCCTCTACCAGATTGTTGTGTTCTTCACCCAGACCATACCCGGTCGTGAAACGGTTGGGTGTGAACCCGTATGAAATCCCGTTTTCTGAATCAGCGAAAGCACTGAAGCCGCCCGCACCAGCGGTACCGACATTCCCTTCGCGGCCCCAGTTATTGAAGCCGCAATGCAGAAGCAGCCCGAGCGACACCCTGAACTCGTTCCCAAACAGGTAATCATCATGGTGCCATTGCTCTTCCGCGGCCTGTGCGATGACCTCAGGTGAAAAGAGACGGACACCGTTGTATTCGCCACCAGCTGCAAAAGGTGCAAACAGCTTCGCGAGACCCAGTCCATTCGAGACACCCCCGCCCGATGGAAAAACAGGCTTCAGAAAATCCTGCGATCCAGGCACAACATCGGGCATGGCTTTGAAGAGCGCCATGGTCCGCTCATTCATCAACCCTCCGTTCATCAACTCGTTCTCAGGATTCTGAATCTGAGCGACGACCCGTTCCAGGTCACCATCCGTGCAGCCAAGGATATAGTCCGCCCCCAGAGGGTCCGCCAGTTCCTCGGCAATGAACTGCTGGATGGGGCGACCATCAATCCGCCGGACGATCTCTCCCGTGATGTAGCCGATGGTGACCGAGTGATAGGTCTCATCTGTGCCGACAGGCCAGTTAGGCGCCTGCGCCGCTATCTTTGCTGTAAAGCGATCCCAATCCAAAGCGTCACCGGGCTCCGCTGAGTCAATGATTGCAAGCGAAGCACGATGAGACATGGCTTCTCTCACCGTAATGCCCTCTTTGCCGCCCGCAGCAAATTCCGGCCAGTAGTCTGCAACCGGCGCGTCATAATCGAGGAGGCCACGCTCCGCAAGGCAGTGAGCAGCCATGGCGACCACCCCTTTGGTGACTGACATGCAGCAGACCAGCGTGTCGTCCTGCCATTCTTCGTCTCTGGCTTCGGTTTTGTAACCTCCCCAGAGGTCTACAACAGTTTCACCATGCCGAATAACCGCCACGCGGCCACCAACCTGGTCATACTTCTCGAAATTCGCCACGAAGGCATCTCGTACCCTGGCAAATTCATCGTGACACGTCCCATGGATCGGTGTCCCCATGCTACTTCTCCTCTCGCCTGTACATTCGTCTGATTGAAACCGGCTGGCTCAGTATCTGGCCTTTCAGCGCCTCAATGCCGGTTGCACCGCCTTTCGGCTGAGCCTGAATGTCTTCAAGGACCTTCATCCCCCGCACCACTCTACCGAACGTCGCGTAGCCGTGACCGTCCCGGTTCGGACCACCGTTATCCGTATCCAGAACCTCGTTGTCACTCATGTTGAAGAAGATCTCGGACCCTGCCGTGCCGGGTGCAAGGCGCGCATAAGCCAGCGTTCCCCGCTCGTTGGAGATACCCGTCATATGTGTCGTTTCGTGCTCAATTGGGGGTAAGACCCGGTCGGGCTCGGCGTATTCCGAACCATCCCCTGTCATGCTCGCCTGAAGTAGCCCACCCTGAATAACGCCGATTGTCGAAGGGTCCGTCTGCTTGTATACGGCACGATAGAACGAACCCCGCTCGTAGTGACCTGAATCGACATATGCAAGAAAGTTTTCGACGGACACGGGAGCACGGTTCGGATAAAGCGCCACCTCAACATCCCCCAGCGAAGTTTCGATCACAACCTGCACCGTCCTGTCTTTATCGTGCTCGTCCGTCCACCACGCGCGAACCGGGCTGGCGTCAATCGCACTCACGTCCCCACTGTGCAGCTGGAGCTGACGATTCGGAAACCCTGCATCGAGCTGATGGACGTGGGTGTCGAAAAAGCCCAGAACAAAATCGTTCTGAATCTGCACCATGGTGTGACCGTCGATGGACCCCAGGAACGCCTCCCGAACGGGATTGCGGAAAAATAGGTTGAAGTCCGAAACGCCCAGGTGCGCAACGTTTTCCGTTTTTACACGCACGATATCCCGACTCAGCCCCGCCAGTTCGTGCCGCTCGTAGGAAAAGTCGTTAAAACCGCGGGCCTGCTCCGGATCCGCCCCCATCTGTTCCGCTATCAGGTCAAAGTCTGAATAAAACATCATGAACGGCCGCGACTGTTGAGCGTTGAAAGGGCTACCGTGGTAGTCACCACCGTCGAGGTTGACTCCGGCTGCGCACCGGCGATCGACCAGGCACACCGCTCCCGTCGTTGAGCCTCCAAACGACATGCCAATCTGACCGGTGCGACTGAAGTCCCCGGCTTGAACAATGTCAAGAACGGACGAGTCAACCTCGCCAGCGGCCAGCTCATCGTGGACGAACAAACGGTCATCGAGCCAGATCTGAGCACTCACCGCGGTGATACGCTGACCTTTGTCCAGGTTTTTGCGACGTTCGTTGAGCAACGAATCCCTGCGCACCTGGTAATCGGGGGAGGTAAACCCGTTGACCATATCTTCCGTCAGCACCTGTTCTTCCTCGCCAAACATCTCCTCAATCAGCCTTGGGTCGGTCGGGATGGTGCTTCCATCCGGCAGCACCGCTGTAGCGCTGTCATGGCTGTGGTGGACTGCAAAGGCAAGATAACCGTGGCTTGCGAGTTCTTCCATCAGTACCGTGTTCTGACCGGCAAACGATGTATAGCCGTGGCTGTAAATCGCTACCGGCAACTGTCTGGCGTCTTCAATCAGGGGGGCATTCGGGTAACTGTTCGTCTGCGCGTGCCCGATGTAGGTAAAAAGAAATGGAAGACCTACTACACCACCAAACCCACGTGCGGTCGTCGCAACTTCCTCGTCTGAGAAATAGGGTCGGGGATCGATATCCGCGGTTTCGGCTGCGGGATACCAGACCCGGACCAGGAGTTTACGCGGTTCATCCTCCCGCGCTGCCAGCAAACCGGGACGGGATGTATCCGTCAAAACAAAGTCACGCACGCCCACCGGATGCGGACCGCCAGGTTCGGGCAGGTCCGTCACTGGAAACAGCCAGATGGTCCATGCTGCAAAAGCACCCAGCATCGTCATCGACGAGGCTGCTATCCAGGGCAGCTTGTCGGAAGACCTGTTTAGTAACCGACCGATGCCAAGACCCAGCAACCCGCAAACCGCAACCACACCTGCCACACCACCTTGCCAGCGATTGAGCGCGATCGACAAACCAGCCAACACAAGCAGGAACCCTGCCGCAGTCGCGCGATAAGAAGAACGCTGCCACCAGAGCACAATGACGGCGGCAAGAGCCGCATAAACGAGATAGTCGGTAAGTATCATGTCAGGCTACCTCTCTCGGTACCCGAAGGGACACCAACGCTATGAAACAGATGACAGATCCCATCGCCATCAAAATGGCAACGAGATCAAGCCCATATCCCAAAGCAAACATAAACCCGGCGACAATCGGGCCAAGGGTTGCACCCCCGCGACCCACGCCGATGACAAATCCCGTTCCACCCGCTCGCAGGCGAGTTGGGAACACGAGAGCAAACAAAGCATAAAGACCCACAATTGTCCCGTTTGTGAAAAAGCCCGCCGCGCCGGCCATCACAGCGAGTTCCGTCAGATCGCTCTGGCCCTGGCCAAAGTAGGCCACCAGGAACACCGCGCCTGCCACAGCCACGATTGTCAGCGTCCGAACCGGAAAACGACTCGATAGAAACCCGGTCACGAGGCTGCCTGCCAGCCCACCCACATTTGCCCAGACCAGGACCCCACCGGCTTCGGAAGGATGAAAGCCCATATCAACGACAAGCTTCGGTATCCACTTCAGGATGAAGTAGAACGTCATGATGTGGGAAAAATAGGCAACGGTGAGCAGCATCGTGCGGCTGCGAAGGTCACCTACAAACAGCTCTCTCGTCGACGTTTTCACCGCTTCAGTTTTTTCCGGCAGTGTTGTGACCAGATCGTGTTTCATACGTTTGAGAAGGGCGTTGATCCGGTCCAGGGCCCCCGGCTGATGACTCTGGGAGAGATAAGAAATGGACTCAGGCAAAAGGAACCAGACCACGGGTATGAAGGCACCCGAAATAATCGCTCCGAAGTAGAACACTGACCGCCAGTCGTACGTGACCAGTAATTCAGATGCAATCGCCCCACCGACTATCGCTCCGAACGGATATCCCGCAGCCATGATCATCACCGCTGTCGCCCGGTAGCGTGCATTGCTGTATTCCGCTGTCATCGCGTTTGTGGCCGCCAACATCCCGCCGATGCCAACGCCCGTAATCAATCTGTAGATGGAAAGCTCCGTGACCCCTTGCGCCACAGCGGCTGCGTACATCCCCAGTGCCATGGTGGTCAGGCACCCGAGAATGGTGATCCGACGGCCGTATTTATCAGCCACATTGCCAAGCACAACCGAACCAGCTGCCATGCCAAACAGTTCCATCGACAACACGATTCCCAGAGCAGCCCTGTCAATGCCCCAGGCTGCCGCTATTCCCGGTGATGCAAAGCTGATCGACAGGACATCGAAACCGTCGATGGCGTTCAACAGCACACACATTGTGATAGCCGTTATCTGCAGGGAACTCATGGGGGATTCGTCCAGGATCCCCTGCGGTGTTTTTATTGTCATTTTTTCCCCTACCCAACGGTTGCGCAGTATAGCCTCTGGTCGCTGAGAGATTGGACACCAAAATATGTAGTATTGCTACACACTATTTATTTGGATACTATCTTTCATTCGCGAACGAGGGGACAGACGATGAGCGAAGCCGTACAAACGCCTACCGGGGCCGTTGACGTTGCAGCGATACCGCTGGACGAAATAGACCTTGCGGATCCGGCTATCTATCAGAACGACTCGTGCTGGGCTTACTTCGAGCGCCTGCGCAAAGAAGATCCCGTACACCTCAACCACAGCAAGGAGTTTGGGGACTTCTGGTCGGTCACAAAATTCGACGATATCCAATACGTCGACAAACACCATGAGATCTTTTCTTCCGAACCATCGGTGCTGCTCGCCGATCAGCCCGAAGATTTTACCTTCGTCAATTTCATCCAGAGTGATCCCCCCGTCCACGACGAACAGCGCAAAGCCGTCCAGAATGTTGTCGCCCCACGCAACCTTGCGGAACTCGAACCTCTCATCCGCGAGCGCATGCAGGGGATCCTCGACAACCTGCCGGTCGGTGAGACATTCAACTGGGTGGACCGTGTTTCCATCGAACTCACGACACAAATGCTGGCAACCCTCTTCGACTTTCCCTTTGAAGACAGACGCCTCCTGACCCATTGGTCGGATGTCGGGATTGCAACACCCGAGCTGACCGGATCAGATACGGTCACCGAAGAGCAGAGACGCGAGGAGATGGGCGAGTGTCTCG
>JANQFF010000435.1 GCA_028277965.1 Pseudomonadales bacterium | reverse complement strand
GAGCGCGTACCCGCGATCCGCGGTGATGCGAGCCCCGTGGGTTCGATACCGGAAGTTAATCCGGCAGGGATGCCGAGGAGGTCATGTAGGAGCGGCTTTAGCCGCGATTGCTGTATAGTACTTAATCTACTGCATGGGGGCAGATGCCATGGCAGAAGCCAAATCGTTCGATCGGGCAGCCGAAGATGTCGGCAACGTGCAAATGCTCGAACACGTCAACGTCACCGTCCCGGATCAGACGGTTGCATCCATGTTCTACGTTACCGGGCTCGGGTTCACGCGGGATCCCTACATCGATTTTGGTACGTTGAACATGTGGGTCAATCTCGGCGATCAGCAGTTTCACCTGCCCACCAGCAAAGCCCAGGTCCTGCGCGGCCACATCGGCGTGGTCGTACCTGATCTCGAGGGGCTGCTGAAACGATTCAAATTCGCCTCCCGGGGTCTGAACGACACCAAATTCGAGTGTAAAGAAGCAAACGACCACATCGAGTTGACCTGCCCGTTCGGTAATACCATCAAAGCATTCCCCGCAAGCGCCTATCCGCGCATGGATCTCGGGATGCCCTATGTGCAACTCGACGTTCCCCCAGGCACTACACCGGGGATCGCACGTTTTTACGAAACCGTGCTGCATTGCCCGACTACACAATCGGGTGACACAACCACGGTATCCATGGGCCACAACCAGGAGCTCATCTTTACGGAAACGGATGCACCGGTTCCCGAATACGACGGTCACCACATTGCCATATACGTTGCGGATTTTTCCGGACCTCACGCCTGGCTGAACGAGCGGGGGCTCATCTCCGAGGAATCCGACCAGTTCCAGTACCGCTTCCAGGATATTGTGGATCCGGACAGCGGCGAACGGTTGTTCGAACTCGAACACGAAGTCCGGTCGTTGAGTCACGCCATGTACCGGCGTCCCCTGGTCAACCGGAACCCCGACACCAACTTCTTCACCTACAGGAAGGGGAACGAGCAGTTCAGCCCTCCACCGAGATAAGGCTGATACAGATAAATGACCGAGGCTGTAAACTTTTTTGCGGCGGAGAGTGAGCCGTACTACCTTCCGCTGGCGGACGAAATCGAGGTTTTCCGGGCTGCATACAGTTCCCGGCTGCCCGTTCTCCTGAAAGGTCCCACCGGGTGCGGCAAGACCCGATTCGTCGAACACATGACCTGGCGCCTCTACCGGGAGACAGCCAACCCTCTCGAAGTACCTCTCATCACGGTATCGTGCCACGAGGATCTGACAGCAACGGACATGGTGGGCCGTTATCTTCTCCAGGGTGATGAGACCGTCTGGACGGACGGTCCACTGACCCGCGCAGTCCGCACAGGTGCAATCTGTTATCTCGACGAAATTGTCGAGGCACGCAAGGACACCACCGTCCTTATCCATTCACTCACCGACCACCGACGCATCCTGCCGATCGACAAGACGGGAGAACTCGTTGCTGCGCACCCGGAGTTCCTCCTCGTTATTTCATACAACCCCGGGTATCAATCCGTTCTGAAAGACCTGAAGCCAAGTACGCGCCAGCGGTTCGTCAGCCTCGAATTCGACTACCCCGATGTCGAGAAGGAGAGCGCAATCATCGCACACGAAGCCGGTGTAGATGCGGAGATGGCCGAGCGGCTTGCGGTCATTGGAGAGAAGGTCAGAAACCTGAGGGAACACGGTTTCGAGGAAGGTGTGTCGACACGTTTGCTGATCTATGCGGGTGAACTCATTCGTAACGATATCCCCCCTCGACGCGCAGCAGATGTCGCCATCATTATGGCGGTGTCTGACGACAAGACCGTTCAACAGGCTGTGGCGGACATCGTCGACGTCGTTTTGCCCTGACGTGCTGGCGCTCGCAGACGAAGAGGAGACTCTTGCCCTATTTACCGAAGGGATCGCCGGTCGCTACTTCCACATCCGCGCATCGGATGAGTTCTCAAATCACCGTCGTCTGGCGCTCGGCGCTGAAGGTACCGGGCAGACGAGCGACACGATATATCTCCCGGAACAGCTCGACGGCCCGAACCGGGGCAGCTACCGGGTGCTCGTCATGGAGCAACTGGGCCTGAGAGAATGCGGCACCTTCCGATTTCGCATGGCCGACGCACTCGCCCTGATCCCCGAACTCACGGAGCGCTACGAACCCCCACGGGGAACATCTGTTCGCTCAGGCGACTTTCACCTTCTTTTTGGTTCTTTCGCTGAGCCGGGACTTGCCGCCGATCTCTTCAATCTTCTCGAACGGGGCCGTGTCCTCGGTCACTTGAGGCGAACTTATCCCGGTCTCAATCGTCACATCGACGCCTATTTCGGATACCTCCTGACCCTGACAGCCGGTAGCAGTGATCCGCTCACCACGGGCAGTCGGTATATCTGGGGTGAACCGGCCTCCGATCCCCGCTGGCTGCTCATGACCGGGCACCTGGCACAGCTCCAGGAGCCGGGCACGTCGGTCTACGACACAGTGACCGCACTTTGCAGGCTTTACGAAGATGTGGCGTCCGCCTACGTATTCACCGAGCGTCAGCTCTACTCACCACAGGAAGAATCGCTCCCCGACTGGCTGGCCAGGGAGGAGCGGATCGAAGAGTGGAAAGAAGACCTGGAAGGTCTGCAGATGGCAATGGCAGTAGAGATGCTCGAGGCGGAGGACGTCGAGGCGGAACGCGGTCAGACGAGTGACGCGGCTGTGCGTGACGCTGACGTGGACATCAAGTCTCTCATGGATGAGCGGGATACCCTCAAGCGTCGCATCGATATGGAAGTCTCATCGGTCCAGCATGCCCTGGGAGCGGATCGCTCCAATGCACGCAGCTTTCGCTATGACGAGTGGAATTACCTCGAACATCGCTATCTGACCCACTGGTGCCGCGTGTTCGAAGAGCAGCTGGCTGCTGAGGGCAGTGAAGATCACCCTGAAACCGTGGCCGAGCTCAAATCGGTGATTCGCCAATACCAGCCCATCGTTCAGAAGCAGCTGGAACAGATCCGGCCGACCGGTCTCCAGCGTGTCAGCCGGGTTCAGGATGGTGACGAGCTCGATCTGAACGCCATCATCGAAGCCCGCCAGGATATCCGTGCAGGGTACAGCCCCAACGAACGGGTGTATTCACGTAAGGAACGCATGCACCGGGACGTGTGCGCTGCTTTCCTCGTCGACCTTTCCGCCTCAACCGACGATCCCATCGATCCTCCGGAACCCAAAGACTGGTCCAACTACGACCCCGATGCGTCCATTAATCTGCGTGACCCCTGGGATGACCCGGAGGACGACGAGTTTTTTGACGATACACCCAAACGCAAGATTATCGACGTTCAGCGGGAAGCGATGGTGGTGATGGCCTCAGCGCTCGATGCGATCGGCGATGCGTACGGGATCTACGGTTTCTCAGGATATGGCAAAGACAATGTCGAGGTATTCGTCGCGAAGGAACCGGACCAGTCGTTCTCCCAACACACGCTGCAGGCGATTGCTGAAATGAAACCCAAACGCTCGACCCGCATGGGACCGGCGATCAGACACTGTGTCCATAAGCTCACGCAGTCGGGCCACGCCATGAAAGTGCTGATCGTTATCAGCGATGGTTTTCCGCAGGATTCAGATTACGGTCCCGAGCGCGGCAACCATGACTACGGTGTCGAAGACACCGCACGAGCCCTCACCGAAGCACATCAGAAAGGTGTGGAGACGTTCTGCGTGACTGTCGACCGTTCAGGCCAGGACTATCTCAAACGCATGTGCCCGGACATGCGTTATCTCGTGATCGAAGAAATGGAAGATCTGCCCGACCAGCTGTCGAAGGTCTACGCGACTTTGACCGGAAGATAATCGCGGCTAAAGGCTCGACGTATGCGTCGAGCGGGTGCGCAGCGAAGCGCCTGCCAGCGGTTCGCGTTGACGCGGACCCCGTGCCTCATACAACCTGAAAGCACTGCGGCAGGGATGCCGGGAATACAACCCAGGTCGAAGAATCGCGGCTTTAGCCGCGATTGTTTTTACGACTTAATCATCCCCGCCAAAAGCCATGAACAGATGCAGCAACGACATGAAGAGGTTGTAGATCGTCATGTACAGCGTGACGGTTGCGATGATGTAGTTCGTTTCACCTCCGTGGATGATCGCGCTTGTCTGCCAGAGAATCAGCGAACTCATCAGGAGGACAATTCCGGCACTGATTGCCAGATGAAAAGCACCCAGATCAAACAGGAGCCCGAGGACAATCGCGCCCAGCATCACCCACAATCCAATCTGAATGAAGCCGCTCATGAAGCTGAAGTCTTTTTTGGACACGATGGCATATCCGCTCAAACCCACAAAGGCAAACGCGGTCATACCCAGGGCCATCATCACACTTTCGGCCCCATTGGGGAACGCTGTGACCATGGAAATCACCGGCCCGACAAAGAAGCCGACAAACCCGGTAAATACGAAAACGCTCAAAAGACCGAGCGCGCTATTGGCGGTTGCATGGACGAGAAAACTCAGCCCGAATACCCCGATGAGGAAGATCCATGGATTCATCATCCCAATGTTCATCGCTGCTGCAATGCCCGCTGTGACCGCACTGAACGCGATTGTCATGGCAAGGAGCATGTAGGTATTGCGCAATACCTTGCTTGTTTCCAGCGCTGACAGACCCGCTATTGATGCTTGTGAGACTGCTCGTTCCGGCATAGTGGTTACCACCTATTTTCTATCGTTTCTGAGTGCTATATAGGGGCAAACACCCCCGATTGCAAGTACGCGCAGGCTGTTCAGTGTCGTACCGCACGCTTCTTGTTTGACAGTCAATCCGGCTCCTCGTTCACGACCTTCGCGGACCACGTACAATCCCGCTGAAAAGAACAATCGAGGGATTCGTGAGCACAGATTTCGCTTTGGTGTTTCACGCACATCAGCGCCGTGCTGTCATCGAGGCAGCACTGGTTTTGAGCGCAATGGGCATCGAGCACTTCGTGGAACACGAAGGCCGTCGCTGGTCACTGTGGGTGACACCCGCAGACGAAACCCGCGCCAGGGAGCAGCTGCAGCTGTACTGGCAGGAGAACCAGCCGCTGCCGGACATCTCGGTAGAAGCTGAAACCGTCGACTCCGGCTGGCCCGGTGTTGTTGGCTACCTGGGTGTGATCTGGCTGGTACCCGCCGTCCAGTCTTACGTAAATACAGATCTGCGCGCTGCCGGGCACATGCATGCAGGTGCCGTCATGGAGGGAGAGTGGTGGCGTGTGATCACAGCACTCACCCTACACAGCGACATAGCGCATATCGCATCAAACTCGTTGTTCGGTGTGGTCTTTGGCCTTTTTGTCGGCCGCTATCTCGGGTCGGGTTTCGGATGGTTGCTCGTTCTCGCTTGCGGGGCATTTGCAAACTCACTCAATGCCATGATCCAGGCGGACGGATTCAGGTCACTCGGGGCATCGACTGCAACGTTTGCCTGTCTAGGTCTGATACCGGCGTTCGGCTGGCGGCGGGGATACTTCCGCGGTCACGACTGGCGACGGGGATTTGCACCCATTTTCGGTGCGATAGCGCTCCTGGCTTTCACCGGATTCGGCGCAGAGAACGTCGATGTGATGGCTCATCTTTTCGGGTTTGGTGCCGGTATCGGCATGGGTCTCGGTATAGCCAACATCAATCTATCGAGATTCCAGGAAGGGGATCAGCAGCGCGCGGGGATTGCCGGGCTCGTCATCATCGCGTTTGCCTGGTTTTTCGCGCTGGCCTGAAGGCAGCGGGCTCTATTCTTGCGGCAGCTCCTGCCAGGCATGGCGCCAGACCCGCCATTGACCCGCATCGTTTCGACGTAACACATCAATGTACCTCGAGGTTGTCCGTGCTGCTGTCAGCGCTCCAGGCTCGCTGACCTCCACATCCGGGTTCTTGAGTGAGAGATGGATCGTGTAGACGTATTCGGAAAAAGCCATTTCGCCAACCACTTCTATCCGGGGTTTCTCGACCACCTCGATCTTGTACGTTGCCGTCTCAAAAACCGGCTCCAGAAACGCGCCGTAAGCATCTGCCCCTTCAATGACATCCGCACCGGGCGGCATGAGCCGGACATGTTTGTGCAAAACACTGACGTAGCCGGGGATATCTGCACTTTCAACTGCGGTACGCCAGCCTGCATAGAGCGCATCGATCTCCTGAACAGATTCCTGATCGGAATCTGCCCACGCCTGACCCGAAGAAAGAAGGAGGCTAACCAGCAGCACCTTTACTGTTTTCATTGTTGTCCTAAAAGCGTTGCGATACGAAGCGATTAAAACCCAGCTTGCGCACAGCGCGCAAAAAAAATCGCACCGCATCGTTCTGGCAGGCTCCGATGACCCACCGGGCCCTCGCCCTGTAGTAACCATCCAGTATCCACTGACCCGGTCCGGTATCGATCTCCTTCATCAGCCGATCCAGTTCGCGTTCGTTATAGGCATGGCAGGAATCGAAGAGAGTGTCGCTCCAGACCCGGTCATCGCCCACATGAAAGGTCAGAGCTTCTTTGAGATTCTCAAAGGAGGTTGCGTTGGCCAGCATGTTCATCACGAGAGTGACGCTGATTGGCTGCAGACCAATGCAGGTATGACCGAGACGATACGCAGGATACGCATCCCGTTTGTACACAAAACAGTTGTAGCCGAAGTGCGGTT
>JANQFF010000346.1 GCA_028277965.1 Pseudomonadales bacterium | reverse complement strand
ACACCGGGCCACTGGGTAGCGTGCGAGCCGTTGCCGCTGGAAGTGCCCTTGTCATCCTGGGCCGGTTCAACGCTGAAAACGTGCTTAAAGCCATCGATCAGTACAAGGTAACCACAACCTTGATGGTGCCCACACACTTTCAGCGTCTGCTTGCTGCGCCGGACCGTGTGAAACAGAAGTACGATGTATCGAGTATTCAGCTCATCAGCCACACGGGTGCCGCCTGTCCGGTGGATGTCAAACACGCCATGATCGAGTGGTTCGGGCCGGTCTTCTTTGAAGCCTACGGCGCCACCGAGGCTGGGAGCACCAACGCGATCACCTCAGAAGAATGGCTGCGGTATCCCGGGTCCGTCGGCAAGACGCTGCCTCCGTTCGAATGCCTGATTCTCGATGAGTCCAATCAGCCCCTCGGGCCGAACCAGGAAGGTCAGATCTACTTCCGAGACACGACCGGCCGCGGCATCATCTATCACAACGATCCCGAGAAGACTGCAGCTGCTCATCTCGAACCAGGCGTCTTCACGCTGGGGGAAATAGGGTACTTAAACGATGAGGGATATCTCTTCATCACTGACCGTTCTTCAGACATGGTCGTCTCAGGCGGCGTGAACATCTATCCCGCAGAAACTGAACAGGTGCTGGTGACTCATCCCGCCATTGCCGACTGTGCTGTGATTGGTGTACCCAACGACGAGATGGGTGAAGAGCTCAAAGCCCTGGTCGTCATCGAGGACAACGCCGCTCAACCCACCGAAGCGGAACTGGACACACTCTGCCGGGAGCACCTCGCTGGCTACAAGTGCCCACGCTCATACGAGTTTGTCCCTGATGTCGGCCGGAATACGATGGGTAAGGTCAACAAGAGAAAACTCAGAGCGCCTTACTGGCCCTCGGAGCGCAGTATCGGCTAGTACTCTCCCACCTCTGTAGGGGTTCTACAGCGCTTGCGCGTCTCGTTCCTTTAATTCCGCCTGCAGCCGCTCCTGTTCCTTACGGTCGAGCGAAAACTTCCGGATTGCGAGATATGCGGCCACCATCGCCAGGACCGGCACAAAGACGTAGACCATCCTGAATGCCTCGAGCGTTTCTGCTGAATTCTGTCCCTGCGCATCGAAACCGACCGATTCCAGGAGCGGGTACGTCACACCGATAGCCAGTGCCCCGCCCAGTTTCATCGTCATGACCAGCAGAGCGTAGTAGAGCCCCGTACGTTGCCCCCCTGTTTCCAGGTTGTCGTAGTCGACAGCGTCCGCGGCCATGGATCGCAGCAGGAAGTACATGCCCGAATGTGCAAACCCTGTTGTAAACATCAGAACAATAAACAGCGCCACGTCACCTTCGCCTGGCAGGAAGAAAGCCGCGGTCGTTAAACAGAAACACAGACACTCCACCCCGAATGTTCTGTGTTTACCCCATCGATACGACAGCCGCACCCAGACAGGGACACCAATGAGATGCGCGACATAAAAGGTGATGAGCGCAAGCGAATTGTATTGCGCATTCCCGACGATCTCCGCCTGGTAGAAGATAAAGAGACCCGCCATGACTGCCCCGGGCATCGAAGCCAGGGCATCCGCCGTCAGGAGACGGCGCATGTGAGGGTTCTTGAGCACAACCAGTATTCCCTTGAACGGGTTGATCCTTGGCGCCGGTGTCGATGGGCGTTCTTTCACGAAAACGACCGCTATCGCGACGCAGACTGGGGCGAGAATCAGCGTAACCGTACCAAACAGCATCAGCGCTTCATGCCCGGCTGGAGGCGAACCGAAATACTGCAAAACCGCGAGCGGAGCCAGGATCAGCAGCGATCCACAGTACATCGCAAATGAGTTGAAACTCGATATCCGCGAGCGTTCGTCGTAATCATCGGAAAGTTCTGCTGCCCACGCGGTATGGGATATGGTCTTCATCGTGGTACCCGCATAGAGCACGAGGAGCCACACACCGAGGTACCAGACAGACGGCGTCCCCTGTGGCATGTATGTCATGAAGACGCCCAGCATCATGAAAGGCAGCGCGATCACCAGCCAGTGACGCCGCCTCCCCCACCGGCTCGAGAACCGGTCACCGATCAGGCCCATGAGCGGGTCCGTGACGATATCGAACATGCGGACCAGCATGAACACGAAACCAACCTCTGCCAGGCCAAGGCCCAGCGTCTTCGTGTAGTACGGCGGCAGGAAAATCGACAGCGGCAGCATCATGCCCGCTGTCGGGAAGGCAATGCTTGCAAACGCTCCCAGCCGCCAGGCTGACAGCCGCTCGGGAGGCTTTTCCGCTTCAGCCACTAGTCATTTCCCGTCCGGAAAAGTCTGGACACGGACTAATCAGCGACGGTCGAACAATATATGCAGCTCGGGGAGATTCCGCAGAATGAAGCTTGGCTCAGCCACAGGTTCAGGAAAGCTGTCGTCCAGGCGTATGTTCTCGATGCGGTCAAGAAGCGCAGGGAACCCGAGGTTCAATTCCTGACGGGCCAGTGGCGCGCCTATACAGTGATGCACACCCGAGCCGAACGCCATCTGCATGCCAGCCTTTTTCCTGTGCAGATCAACTTCCTCCGGGTTTTCGAACTGCCGTTCGTCACGGTTTGCTGCGCCATAACGCAGCATCACAAATGAACCAGCCGGGATCTTGCATCCCCCGAGTTCGGTGTCTTTGGTCACCCTTCGCGGAAGCCCCTGTACAGGCGACTCGACACGCAGGGCTTCCTCGACAAACGTGCGGGTAAGGCCCGGGTCAGCCCGGAGTTCATCCTGCAGAGACGGGTTTCGGCACAGGGCGAGCATGCCCCAGCCGAATGTGGAGGTGGTTGTCTCATGCCCGGCAACCAGGAACTGCTGCAGTATCGACAGAGCTTCCCCGTGGGTCAGATGGCGGTTTTCTTCCTCGAGTTTGCTGGTTGCGAGGATCGTGATCATATCGTCCTGCGGGTCTTCCCGACGCGCTTCTATCAGCCCAACGAGCAGGTTCTGGAGATCGAGTGCGAGATGAGCCCGACGCAACGTCTCTTCCGGCGTGATCGGGCTCATCCTCAAGCCAGAAGCAGCAGCCGTCGCACCCGCATCGAAGATGTCCCGGCTATCTTCAGGAATACCCAACCGGTCTCCGATAATCCGGAGGGGCACCGGGAACGCAAATCCCGCCATGAAATCACCCCCCGTTTCCACGTAAGCGTCCGCCACGCGATTGACCACCGCAGCAACCTGATCCTCAGCCTTTTTAACCTGACTGCCGGTAAAAAGCTGACTCACGAGAGAGCGGTACTTGGTGTGCTCCGGTTCATCCAGAGTGAGCATGGTGGGCGGACTTGGAATGAGCTGCGCAACAATCTCATCGAGTTCTGTACGTATGTCTTCCGGTAACCCCGCAAGCCCTGCTTCCCGGGTCATGTTCATGAATTCGTCGAACTTGCTGGAATAGGTTTCCGTATCCTTAAGCGCCTCACGCAGGAGGTCATAACGCGTGACGTAAAACATGTTGAGTTCAGGAACGTGAAACACAGGTGCGTTGTCACGCAGGCGAGAATACGTTTCGTAAGGATCGATCAGTGTTTGAACGTCGAAAACACTGATGTCGTCCAGATTGGCTTGAGCTTCACTCACATCCGACCCCGGGGCAAAGTACACTTAGCTTCACTTTCTCTTGAACGGGTAAATCAGTCAAGGCTGATTGTTTTATATGGCAGATATCAATCGACAATGGCTCATCAACGGCAATCCCCGCGGGCGGGCACTCAGCGAGGACGACTTCAAATACAATGAGGCCGCACTCGAGCCTCTCGTGGACGGTCAGGTTCGTGTCCGGACTCAATATCTGAGTTTCGATCCCTCTCAGAAAGGCCAGATGGAAAACGTCTCGGGTTACGCAAGCGGCAATGAGGTGGGTGACGTCATGGGTGCGCGAGGCATCGGCACCGTTGTCGAATCCCGCGCAGATGGTATCGAGGAAGGTTTCTTGGTAAGCGGCCCCCTGGGATGGCAGGAGTTTTCCACGCACGCTGGCCGTACCCTCGAGATCCTCGAAGATGACGGGTTTCTGACTGCCCACCTGGGTCCTCTCGGAGGTACCGGCCTGACCGCTTACTTCGGTTTATTGCGGATTGGACGCCCTGAACCGGGGGATACCGTGGTTGTGTCCGGCGCGGCGGGGGCTGTCGGGTCCATCACCGGCCAGATTGCAAAACTGATGGGATGTCGTGCCGTCGGCACAGCCGGTGGTGCGGAAAAATGTGCCTGGCTGGTCGATGAGCTCGGGTACGATGCTGCCATCGACTACAAGAACGAGAAGGTGAAGGCACGTCTGCGGGAAACGTGTCCAGACGGCATCAACGTCTTCTTCGACAATGTTGGGGGTCCCGTTCTGAACGACGCGCTGGCTGTCATTGCGCCGTTTGCGCGAGTGGTCATCTGCGGTGGCATTTCGCGGTATGAACAGGAAACACTGCCTCCCGGTCCACCCAACTACTTCAACATCGTCTTCCGGCAGGCCACTATGCAGGGGTTTCTACTGATTGCCTATGCAAGCGAATTTGCCACGGCCCGCAAGCGTCTTCGTGGATGGATCGCAGATGGAAAAATTGTGTATAAGGAAGACGTACAGGAAGGATTTGAAAATATCCCTGCCACGCTGTTGCGTCTCTTCTCAGGCGCCAACAAAGGCAAACAGCTGCTCAAACTATAGGTATTTCATGACTGATTTCAGAAAAGAAACACGTGCCTGGCTGGAGGAGAACTGTCCGCCGGGCGCCCGGGGTGAAGGCCAGATCCCTATCGGCAGCACGTCAATTGAGCTCGAATCCGATGTACGCCTCTGGCTCGACCGTATGGCGGAAAAAGGCTGGACCGTTCCCACGTGGCCAAAAGAATACGGCGGTGCGGAGCTCGATCGCGAGGAGTATCAGATCCTGGTAGAGGAACTCGGTCGTATCGGCGCCCGTACGCCGCTGACCGGCCGCGGTGTGAACTACATTGGGCCAACGATCCTCGAATTCGGCACGGAAGAGCAGAAAGCGAAGTGGCTGCCGCGCTGCGCACGCGGCGAAGGCGCCTGGGCAATGGGGTATTCGGAACCCGGCGCGGGATCTGATCTGGCGAGCCTGTCGTGTAAAGCCGTTCGCGAAGGTGACAACTACATCATCAACGGGTCCAAGATCTGGACCAGTGACGCAACCTATTGCGACTACATTTTTGTGCTGGTACGGACGTCACCTGACAAACCAAAACACGAGGGTATCAGCCTCGTGTTGGTTGACATGTCACAAGAAGCGGTTCAAGTCAGACCTATACAGCTCATTTCCGGCGCCTCCCCTTTCTGCGAGACGCACTTCGACAACGCCATCGTTCCCATGGAAGACCTGATCGGTGGGGTCGACAACGGCTGGACCGTCGGCAAACGCCTGCTTCAATTCGAGCGTTCAACCCATGCAGGGATCAACATCTCCGGCTCACAGGGCGGGCGTGTGGAAGAAGATCCGCTCCGTGACCAGGTGCGCCGATATGCGGCGGATGAAAATGGCTTCATCAGCGACACCGAGCTGCGTAACCGGCTCACGACGTACGAGATGAATACCAGGGCACAAACCATTACACAGCGCCGTGCCATCGAGGAGCTGCAGTCGCGTGCGCCAGGGTTTACTTCATCCGCAGTGAAACTCACGAACGCTTTGAACAAACAGGATGGTGACGAACTGCTCGTCGCTGCCATGGGTAGCCAGGGCCTGAAGTGGGACCAGGATGCGGAGAAGGAAGAACTCGCCACCCTCAAACGGTGGCTCTATCAGAAGTCGCTGACCATTGCAGGCGGCACCAAAGAGGTGCAGCTCAACATCATTGCGAAGAGAGTCCTTGGCTTACCCGATTGAAGAATCGCGGCTAAAGTACGACGCTGCCGCGTCGGCAGCGGCATTTAGCCGCGATTGGATATCTAAAAGTCTCCTACGACCTCTCCATACATCTCATGGAAGTGGCGGATCTTGAGTTCGTTGTAGTCCCCGAGCCGCACATGCTCCTTGGCGGTAGCCTTCAGACCGTCGTACACGTACGGCAGGTTTCTG
>JANQFF010000318.1 GCA_028277965.1 Pseudomonadales bacterium | reverse complement strand
AACCGCCTACGCGCGCTTTACGCCCAGTAATTCCGATTAACGTTCGCACCCTCCGTATTACCGCGGCTGCTGGCACGGAGTTAGCCGGTGCTTCTTCTGTCGTTAACGTCAAGACTTGAAGTTATTAACCTCAAGCTTTTCTTCGCGACTGAAAGTGCTTTACAACCCTAGGGCCTTCTTCGCACACGCGGCATGGCTGGTTCAGGCTTGCGCCCATTGACCAAGATTCCCGACTGCTGCCTTCCGTAGAAGTCTGGACCGTGTCTCAGTTCCAGTGTGGCTGATCGTCCTCTCAGACCAGCTATAGATCGTCGCCTTGGTGGGCCATTACCCCACCAACTAGCTAATCCAACGCAGGCTCCTCTTCTGGCGTGAGGTCCGAAGATCCCCCACTTTGATCCTTAGATGTTATGCGGTATTAGCTCGAGTTTCCCCGAGTTGTCCCCCACCTGAAGGTAGATTCCTACGCGTTACTCACCCGTCCGCCACTGTACTCACACCCGAAGGTGTTTTCTCGTTCGACTTGCATGTCTTAGGCCTGCCGCCAACGTTCAATCTGAGCCATGATCAAACTCTTCAGTTTAATAAAGGTTGTGACTTTTGATGTCTGCGTGAGCAGATATCTGATTGCCACGAAATCATTTGCTCGAAACGAATTACGTGTTCCCACACGAATGGCTTGTCGTACTAAGTTCTGGCCTAAGCCCGCCGGTAGTGAAAAGACGGACAAAGAACTTAGTACACTTTTTCTTTGTTAAAGAGCAGCCCCGGAGCCAGTGCCCCGTGGCAAGGGAGGCGTATTATACGGAGGCGCTTCTTGCGTGCAACAGATTATGAAAATATTTTTGCATTCACCGACAGGCGCGACACTCAGCCGGCAGCCACCAGCAAATGGTGTACTTTTTTGCCCCGTCGCAGGACGAAGTAGCGTCCGAAGAGTCCCTGGCTGAAGTCTAGTGAAGCACGTTCGTCCTGAACGACTTCACCGTTCAGCCGCACGCCTCCGCCCTGAACGAGTTTACGGGCCTCCCCTGTCGACTTCGCAAGCCCTGCGGTCACCATCGCCGACAGCAGGCCTTCGCCGTCCTGCAGTTCCGTAGAGTCGAGCCCGTCCTGTTGTAACTGCTCGAGATCCCGGTCCTCCAGGTTTCGAACATCGCCACCGAACAGACACTCGCTGATGCGCTCGGCTGAGACCACAGCATCCTGGCCGTGCACGAGCGCTGTGACTTCCCGGGCAAGCCGCCGTTGTGCGTGCCGCGCATGGGGTTCGCTTTGTGTGAGCTCAGCCAGCGAGGCTATCTCGGCCTGATCGAGGAAGGTGAATATCTTCAGATAGTTTTCCGCATCGGCATCTGCCGTGTTCAGCCAGAACTGATAGAAGGTATAGGGGGAGGTCTTGCGGGGATCGATCCAGACGGTCCCGGTTGCCGTTTTGCCGAACTTGGTGCCATCCGCCTTGGTGACTAGAGGCAGTGTAATCGCATAAACCTCGCGCCCAAGATGTCTTCGCACCAAATCAACACCCGATACGATATTGCCCCACTGATCCTGGCCACCAATCTGCAGCGAACACTCATACACTTTGGCAAGCTCGAGGTAGTCCATCCCCTGCAGCAGCATGTAGCTGAACTCGGTGTAGGAAATCCCCTGCTCCGCCCGTTCGAGACGGGACCGTACCGACTCGCGCTGAATCATGGCGTTGACGGAAAAGTGTTTGCCGATGTCTCTCAGGAAAGAGATGACGTCCATCTTCTCTGTCCAGTCGAGGTTGTTGCTGATGATGGCCGGGTTGTTACCTTCGAATTCGAGAAACGGTTCCACCTGCCGCCGCAGCGATTCAACCCAATCCGCAACCACTTCTGTACTGTTCAGCGATCGCTCATCGTCGCGGAATGAAGGATCACCGATCAAGCCGGTTGCGCCTCCGAGAAGCAGGATGGGCCGGTGTCCGGCAAGCTGAAAACGTCGCAGTGTCAGAAGGGGTACAAGGGAACCGATATGCAGGCTGTCCGCCGTCGGGTCGAAACCGCAATACAGAGTACGCGATCCTGAATCCAGGTGATTGCTCAGCTTGTCACGGTCCGATGACTGGGCAATCAGCCCGCGCCACTCGAGTTCGGCCAGCAAATCAGACATGTCTTCTCTTTTCAGGTGAGTTTCGCGGGAGCGCACCTTAGCAGAACCCACCCCACCCGCAAAATGCTGCACCCCGACACCTCTTTACCTAACACCGCAAATTCGTATACTGCCCATCCTGTGACAACATACAGTCGTAACCCACGGTTTTAGAAGAAGATTTCTACGGCCTCAGGTTCTATAAAAAGTTTCTGGATAAAAGCGACAACAAGGATTACCCCAGCCGTTGCAATTTCCCCGCTCTCATATTGCCCTCACAGGTGTTCTGCTGCTCGTATTCGGCTCATTTGTCATCCTCACACTGGGTGACTCCGACGACGACCGGTTCACGGATATTCAGGTTGTCGAACAGGTCGGACCTCACCCGGTTGTGGAAGAGCCTGCAGAAATAGAGGCAGAACCGGCGCCTCCCGTTGACCCCTGGCGAAAGATCAACACCACCGTCAAACCTGGCGACAACCTGGCGCTTATTTTCAAACGCCACGGTCTGTCCCCGCGGGATGTCTACCTGGTCACTCAGAGCAAGCCCCTCGGCAAGCAGCTCAAGAACATTTTCCCCGGCCACGAAATGGTACTTAAGCTCGATGACAACAATCAGCTTGTTGCCCTGGACTATTCTCCAAACGCGCTGAAAACCCTGACATACGAACGCCAGGGTGACTCTTTCGTCTCGGAGCTTCTCACCGCCGAACCCGACAAAGTGCTTTCGTACAAACACGGGATGATCGATCACAGCCTGTTTGTTGCAAGTCAGCGGGCGGGGCTTTCCGATGCGATGACCATGCGGCTTGCGCAGATATTCCAGTGGGATGTGGACTTTGTTCTCGACATCCGACCCGGCGATTCGTTCTACGTCCTCTTCGAGGAGTTGTTTCTGAACAACGAGTTCATCGGCTATGGGCAGATCCTCGCTGCGGAATTCATGAACCAGGGTGATTCCTATCGCGCCATTCAGTACGAGGACGCAAGCGGCAAGCGCGACTACTACGCACCTAACGGCGATAGCATGCGCAAGGCTTTCCTGCGTGCACCCGTGGAGTTTTCGAGGATCAGCTCCAACTTCAATTTACGCAGGGTGCATCCGCTGTTCAAAACAGCCCGTCCGCACCGGGGCATCGACTATGCAGCCCCAACCGGTACACCCATCCTCGCGTCCGGTGACGGCAAGGTGAAAATTGCATCCAGAACCCAGGCCAACGGTAACTACGTTGTCATCAATCACGGAGAACAGTTCGTCACCAAGTACCTCCACCTGTCCAGATTCGCAAGGGGGGTGCGCACCGGTGCCCGGGTGACACAAGGGCAGACGATTGGCTATGTCGGTGCAACAGGATGGGCAACCGGGCCCCACCTTCACTACGAATTTCTCGTAAACGGTGTTCACAAGAACCCGAGAACCGTATCGCTTCCAGAGGCTGAGCCCATTCAGGAGACTGAGATGGGACGGTTCAAAACCCAGACGGCTGAATATCGTTCACTGCTGGATAACTTCAAGACCCAGGTCGCCCTGGCTGCAGCCCAGTAGTCTCCATGACACTACAAGACCCTCGTTGGTTCGTCGGCTGCATGAGCGGAACCAGCGTAGACGGTCTCGATCTCGCTCTCATCCAGGTCGAAACGGACGGCGCCATTCAGATAAAAGCCTCTGAATCTGTCCCGCTGCCCGAGGCTCTTCGTGCATCGCTCCTCGAACTGGAGCAGCCGGGAGTCGCAGACGGCGCTGACAATGTCGGTGCCGCTGACGCCGATCTCGGCCAGTTTACGGGTGAGGCCGTCAACGACTTCCTGTCCCGCACCGGCCAGTCGCCTGAAGATACGACGGCGATCGGTTCCCATGGCCAGACAATCCGGCACCGGCCTGGTGTCTTTACAATGCAGATTGGTGATCCAAACCGGATCGCAGAAGTCACAGGGATAACGACAGTTGCGGACTTCAGAAGACGCGACTTTGCAGCAGGCGGTCAGGGGGCACCCCTCGTGCCGCCTTTCCATCAGGCGCTTTTTGCAAATGTTATGGCAAATGCCGGGGCTTCACCGGTTGTGCTCAACATCGGCGGCATCTCCAACGTCACCATCCTCGGCGAACCCCCTCATGGTTTTGATACCGGTCCGGGCAATTGCCTCATGGACGGGTGGATTCAGCATCACCGCTCGCTCCCATACGATGAGGACGGCAACTGGGCTGCATCGGGCTCACCAGACAGCGGACTCCTGCAGACGATGTTGCAGGATCCCTTTTTCAATGCATCACCACCGAAGAGCACGGGACGCGAATACTTCAACCTGGAGTGGCTGCAGACCCATCTTCAGAACCAGCCACCGGCAGACGTGGCTGCAACCCTGTGTGAGCTGACCGCTCAAACGATCATTATGGGAGTTTCAGATCAAGCGCCCGATGCCACACACCTCATCGTCTGTGGCGGCGGCCGCCTGAACGGTCACCTGATGTCCCGCCTGACATCCGCCACGACAGCGACAGTTGAGGCCTGCGAAACTTTCGGGGTGGATGGCGATTCGCTTGAAGCGGCAGCGTTCGCATGGCTGGCACACAGAACGATCGATCACCTGCCGGGTAACGAACCGGCGGTTACAGGGGCGTCAGGATACAGGGTGTTGGGCGGCGTCTATCCGGCCTGATCAGACCGAAAAGGAATTCCCGCAGCCGCAGGTCGATTCAGCATTCGGGTTGGTGACGATAAACTGAGCACCGCTGAGATCTTCCACGTAGTCGACCTCGGCACCCTCCAGATACGGGTAGCTCATCGAATCGATGAGCATATTCACACCGTCTCTTTCGACAACCGCATCATCGTCCTGAACGTCTTCGTCAAAAGTGAAGCCGTAGGAGAAACCGTTACATCCTCCGCCCGTGATAAACACCCGCAGGTGGAGCACGTCCAGGCCCTCTGCGGCAATGAGGGCTTTGACCTTGTCAGCCGCGCGGTTGGAAAAAGAAATGTTGGTGTCCATAACCCTTATTATGACAAATCGCGGCTAAAGTACCTTGCGGAAATCAATCAAATTTTGATCCAAGATTTGATTGATTTCCGCAAGGTGTCCCACATGGAGATCGTGAGATTTCACTGTGGGAGCGGCTTTAGCCGCGATTCTTATTCCGTGGTTCTCTCTTCAACGTTCAGCGGGTGCACGTTGGCTTTGTCCGCCGGATCTTCGTGCAACAGCTGACCATCGACGATGGCCCCAAGCTCCATCTCGATGGTCTTGTAATGCAGGTTTCCGCTGACACGGGCACGTGCCGCCAGTTCGAGTTTGGTGAGCGCATAAACGTCACCTTCAACCCGCCCGTTTATCACGATGTGAGGGACGCGGATCTCACCGATGACACTGCCTTCCTCACCTACGACAACCGTCGCTTTCTCGTGATCCGCCAGGATATTTCCCCGAACCTGACCACTGACGTACAACTGATCGCCAAATTTCACGTCACCGACAACTTCCGTGTGCGACGCGATCAGCGTGACACCTTTGTCGATTTTTTGTTTGCTTCCTGCCACCTGCTCATCCTCCTGGCTTGTGCGCCTATTTAACCAGAATCTCCTGCAACTGCTATCCGCCAGGGAAAATCCCGTACCAGCGGCTCTTTATCCCGCTCTTTGGCAAGTATCCTGATGGTATCGGGAACAAAATGTTCCGGGAGTTCCATCTGACCAGACAGATCCTGGAAGTAGCGGAATCTGAATTTCAGAGGGTAATCTGAAATATCCGCAATTTCTGTGAGCTTGAGCACCGCTCTTTCTCCTGTAGAAGGTTCACCCGTCAATGCCCCGGCAGCTGCAGAGCTACCCGATTCCTGAAGGTGTTTTCCCAGGACTTCAATTTCCACGTTGCCTGAGATAAAGCGGCGGCGTTCGGCAACCTGGGTCAGCAGGAGTTCGAAGTTGTAACTGAGCGGGGTGTCCGCACCGGTCATTTCCAACCCGCTGATCTGCAATCCTTTCTGTAGGCTGCCTGGCGCCATCAGGTTCTTGTAAAACGTGACCTCTGCGGTGAGTTCACGATTGGCGTCCTGCACGGCGGTCAGGTCAGCTCGCAGGCTGTTTGCCGCATCGCGCTGAACGTTTGCCGTCAGTTCAGCACTGATCCTGTCAGCCTCGAGCTGAACCAGGCGCTGCTCAGCGGCTTCCAGACTGTCACGCAGCGCCCCTGAGGTAATGCGTTCATAAATCATCTCGTTGCGCCCAAGCGCAAAACCGACGAGCACACACCCGACCCCGACAAAAGCAGCAATGACAATCAGCCAGAAACGTCGCATTGGGCTGGCCCGGACCAGCGTGAATCGCGGAGGATCGAGTCCTTGGGACAACTTGGAAGACCTATCGCGGTATAATTCAGCGAATTCTATGCTCCCGTGAAGTGCTCTGAAACTGAAACCCCCGATTTCCCTGGAAGTTTTTCGGCGCAGACTCGCCGATGTTGAGGCACTTCCCCAGCTTGCGCTTCTCGGGCTCCTCACCGGCATCGTGACGGCGGTGGTCATCCTGGGGTTTCGATACGCCATCGATGCAACGTTTTTTGTGATGCCCGGCAACGATCCGGAGAACTTCGAGGGGCTGGATACCGTCACCCGTTCTGGTCTCGTTGTGCTCGGCGCTCTGCTGCTCGGAATACTCCTGAACAGGTACACACCCTCTGCACGTCGGGTCGGTGTGGTGCACGTTATGGAACGCCTGAGCCTGCACCAGGGCCGGCTGCCGCTGCGCAACGCCATGATTCAGTTTGTAGGCGGCGCCATCGCCCTGGTCACCGGTCAGTCAGGCGGACGCGAAGGACCCGCAATCCATCTCGGAGCCACTGCCGCCACCCTCCTCGGCCAGCAGTTCAAAGTACCAAACAACAGCCTTCGAACGCTGGTCGCATGCGGAACCGCTGCCGCGATCGCGAGCAGTTTCAACACGCCGATTGCCGGGGTCATATTTGCGATGGAAGTGGTCATGATGGAATACACCATCGCAAGCTTCATCCCCGTCATCGTGGCGTCGGTTGTCTCAACACTCGTCACCCAGTTTTTCTTCGGCTCTGCGCCCGCCTTCAACGTCGCTCCCTCCGACATGCACTCCGTTCTGGAAATTCCGTACCTGGTCCTCGGGGGAATTCTGATTGGCGCCTTGGCGGCGGGGTACATTCAGCTCATCCAGGCGTTTGCCAGACTGTCGGACTGGCCATTCTGGATACGGGCAGTTCTGGCCGGAACCATAACCGGTGGCATCGCGCTGTTTCTCCCTCAGGTGATGGGCATTGGCTATGACACCGTGAATGACATCATGGTCGCGAAGGTCTCCATCTTCATCATGGCAGCCCTCGTAATTGGCAAGACAATCAGCTCAGCCGCTACAGTCGGTCTCGGTTTGCCCGTCGGTCTTATCGGGCCAAGTCTCCTGATAGGCGCCGCTGTGGGTGGCATATTCGGTAACAGCCTCGTCTACTGGCAGGGCGCGGACATTTCCGTGGGGCTGTATGTCATGCTGGGCATGTGCGCAATGATGGCTTCCGTTCTGCAAGCCCCCCTGGCTGCGCTCATGGCGGTTATGGAAATGACGGGGAACACCAGTCTGGTACTCCCAGCCATGGTAACAATCGTCGTTGCTACACTTGTTACAAGTCAGGTTTTCAAACAGCGGTCCGTATTTATATCGACCCTGAACACCCTCGGCCTGACCTATCCACCGAGCCCCGTGGCACTGTTACTGCAGAAAACAGGCGTAACAGCCATCATGGACCGCTCCTTCGTCAGGCTGCCATTCTCAGTCAGCCCCGATGAAGCACGAAGTGCGCTCGAGGAGCAGCCGAGCTGGATCGTCGTTGACGGTGAAGATTCATCGGTCCAGGCGGTTCTCAATCCAGCGGACCTGGCGGCTTTTATGGAAGAAGGACCTGAAGCCACCGAAGCCGACGACACCATCAACCTCCTGAAGCTCCCCGGTCAACGCATGGACGTGACCAGCGTCAACGCCCAGGCTACCGTCATGCAGGTACAGGACGCGCTGACACGGACCGGCGTGGAAGCCTGTTGTGTTACACGCACTACAGCCCCGATGATCAATCCGATAGTCGGCGTTGTCACCCAAAGTCACATCGACAACTACAGGAATGTCTCTGAATGACCGGATATCTGTGGCTGAAAGCCTTCCACATCGTCTTTGTCGTGACCTGGTTCGCCGGTATTTTTTACATGCCACGTCTTTTCGTATACCACGCAAGCGCAGACGACCAGGTCAGCAAAGAGCGTTTCAAAGTCATGGAACGTAAGCTGTATCGAGTCATCATGAATCCATCGATGATCCTGACCATTGTTCTCGGGATCTGGCTCTTCGCAGAAAGCTGGCAGGCATACTCAGATCAGGTATGGATCTGGCTGAAAATTTTTCTCGTTGTCCTGCTCGTTGGATATCATCACTATTGTCTGCGCATCATCAAAGCGTTTGCCGATGATGAGCTGATTCACAGTGAGCGATTCTTCAGAATCTTCAACGAACTGCCGGTCTTCATCCTGATCGGCGCGGTGATCCTCGTCGTAGTCAAACCGTTTTAACCTGGATAAGAAATTGGACAGATCCAACTCCACAAATTTGATCCGCCGGGCTGAACAGAGCATTCCCGGAGGTGTAAACAGCCCCGTACGCGCCTTTAAGGGTGTCGGCGGTGATCCCGTGTTTTTCTCCCATGGAGAGGGCGCGTACCTGGTTGATGTCGACGGCAACCGCTACATCGACTATGTCGCTTCCTGGGGGCCCATGCTGCTTGGCCACGCCAACCAGGAAGTTGTAGATGCAGTCACACGCCAGGCTCAACACGCGCTCGGTTTCGGCGCTCCCACGGAAGGCGAAATTACACTTGCTGAGAAGATCATCGAGCTCGTGCCGTGCATCGAGAAGGTGCGGATGGTCAACTCCGGAACAGAGGCGACCATGTCAGCCATCCGCCTGGCTCGTGGTTTCACCGGTCGTGACCTCATCATCAAATTCAACGGCTGCTACCACGGACACTCCGACTCGCTGCTTGTCAAAGCCGGGAGCGGCCTGCTCACTCTGGGAATTCCCAACTCTCCCGGTGTTCCGGCTGCAGTTGCAGAAAGCACGCTCACGCTTCCTTTCAACGACATCGAAAGTGTGCGACGCGCATTTGAAGAATATCCGGACAAGATCGCCTGCGTCATTCTCGAGCCAGTTGCGGGCAATATGGGCTGCATCCCGCCAGTGCCGGGTTTCCTCGAGGGCTTAAGCGACGTGACGCGGGAAAATGACGCGCTCCTGATTTTCGACGAAGTCATGACAGGCTTCCGCGTGTCGCGTGGTGGCGCCCAGGAACGCTACAAGATCGATCCCGATCTCACGACGCTGGGTAAGATTGTAGGTGGCGGCTTGCCTGTGGGTGCGTTTGGCGGCCGTGCTGACGTCATGGGCCACATTGCCCCCGAAGGACCGGTTTACCAGGCGGGGACCCTGTCCGGTAATCCCCTTGCTGTCGCAGCGGGATTGACCATGCTGAACGCGCTCACCCCCGATCTCTACGAGGGGATCGATGCCGCGACTACACGCCTCATCGAAGGGCTGGCTGCGCGCGCCGAGGCTCATGGACACCGTGTGGCAACCAATCATGTCTGCGGCATGTTCAGCCTCTTCTTCGACGTCGACGAAGCTCAACACTTCGATCACGTGGCCAACTCCAACGTGGATAAGTTCAACCGCTTCTTCCACGCGATGCTCGATGCCGGTGTATACCTCGCCCCAAGCGCGTTCGAAGCCGGATTCATCTCAACCTGCCACACCGATGAGATCATCGATCAGACACTGGATGCTGCTGACGCGGCGTTTGCAACACTTTAAGGATTCTTGATGTACGACATATTTGGCCTCGGCAACGCCCTGGTCGACACAGAGGTGAACGTGGACGACGGCTTTCTGCGTGATCAGAAGATTGCCAAAGGTCACATGACCCTCATCGATTCCGAGCGTATGGCGGAACTGGCTGGAGCGCTCGACGGAGAACACCAGACCCGCTGCAGCGGGGGGTCCGCAGCAAACACCATCTATGCCGCCCAGGCATTCGGTTTGAAAACCGGGTACACCTGCAAAGTTGCCGCAGACGAAACCGGTGACTTTTTCATCAATGAACTCACCGTAGCCGGGATCGACGTCAACGCAACCGCCCGAGCCGACCAGGGCCGGTCCGGTCAGTGTTTCATTCTGATCACCCCCGATGCTGAGCGATCGATGAATACCGACCTGGGTATTTCCTCCCAGCTTGCAGCGAGCGATGTCCCCGATGAGGCATTGCGCAACTCACGTTGCTACTACGTCGAGGGATACCTGAGCTCCTCTCCTGACAGTACCGCCGCCGCCATTCACTGCCGCGAAGTATCCGAAGAGGCAGGCATAGACGTTGCGGTCACACTGTCAGATCCATCTATGGTGGAGTTCTTCCGTGAACCGCTGGAGTCCATGCTGGGCAATGGCGTCACCCGTATCTTCTGTAACGAGGAAGAAGCGCTGGCCTGGGCGCGCACTGACCGCCTGGAAATTGCCATTGCGGAAATCAAGGACATTGCACCAGAGGTATACGTCACGCTGTCGGAAAAAGGCTCGATAGCGGTGTCAGGCTCGAGCCAGAAGCACGTCCCGGGTGTCAGCGTTACAGCCGTCGACACCACCGGCGCCGGAGACATCTATGCAGGTGCAGCGCTCGCTGCTCGCCTCAAAGGTGCAGAACCGGCAGAGGCTGCCCGATTTGCCAATCACTGCGCTGCACACATCGTGACACGATATGGCGCAAGGCTGAGTACCATTGAGGATTACCACACCTTGCAGAAGTCGTTCGCCTAGAATCGCGGCTGAAGGCTCGACGCATGCGTCGAGCGGGTTCGCAGCGAGGCGCGTACCAGCGCTTCGCGTTGACGCGGACCCTGTAGGTTAAACAACCGGTAAGCAACGCGGCAGGGACGCCGAGAACACAACCCAGGTCGAAGAATCGCGGCTAAAGCCGCTCCTACAGAGGCTACCGCATTGTAGGAGCGGCTTCAGCCGCGATTTCTTTAACCTTGGAGCATCACCGGTAATTTCCGGTCAATCACAAACTCCTCGAGATCGGTCCGACACCCGTACGCCAGGATCTCGACACCAGCTGCTGACGCTTCTTTGAGTGTGGCCGCATAGGTTGCATCGATATCAGCAGCGGGTGTCACAGCCTCGATACCGCAGTGCTGCGCGCAGAAGACCAGCACTGCCCGGTCCCCTGCCGCTACACGCTGCATCAGCGCCTTCAGATGTTTTGTCGCCCGCGCGCTGACCGCATCGGGAAACGATCCAAGCGTGCCGTTCTGCAACAGCGTGACACTCTTCACTTCAACATAGACATCCCTTGCCCCGCACCGCAGGTGAAAGTCGAATCGTCCATCACCTTCAGGAATCGCCGCTTCCGCACGGATCGTTTCCGGTCGAAGTTCTCCTATGACACCCGCCTCCAGGGCTTCTCCCACAAGGCTGTTTGCGCGACCCGTGTTCACCGAAACGATGCCATGCCCGCTGTCCACCAGTTCCCAGGTGTGGGGGTATTTACGCTTCGGGTTGTCAGACTTTGAATACCAGACTGTCGCTCCGGTCTCCGCACAGCCGGTCATCGCCCCGGTGTTCGGACAGTGAATGGTGATGTGGTCGCCGGATCCTGTCTCAATGTCCGCCAGAAAGCGTTTGTAGCGACGTATGAGGACTCCTTCCTCTAAAGCAGGGAGCTTCAAGACAAGAAATCGCGGCTAAAACCGCTCCTACAGAGGTAGCTCAATTGCTCTGTAGGAGCGGCTTGAGCCGCGATTCTCTTATGCCAACTCATCCAGGGCGTCAGCAATGCGCTCGAGGCCCAGCCGTATGGAATCCTCATCGGTGGTGTAGGCAAATCTCACAAACCGTTCCTGGAGATGGTTACCAAAGTCTTCCCCCGGAGTGATTGCCACCTGGTATTCGTTCAGGAGCTTCCAGCAGAAATCCGTGCTGTCCATCCCTGTGTGCGAGATGTCCACGTACAGGTAGAACGCGCCATCCGGCATCACCGGGATAGTGAACCCCAGGTCACGCAAACCTTCCGCAAGGACTTCAGCCCGTTCCCGAAACACCCGGGCACGCTCCTCGTGAATGGCCATTGCAGCCGGTTCGAATGCAGCAAGCGCCGCGTATTGAGCAGGGGTGCTCGGCGAGATGAAGAGGTTCATCGCGAGGTGCGTCATATAGTCGACTGCATCGTCCGGAACGACATTCCACCCGAGGCGCCAACCTGTCATGCCGAAGTACTTCGAAAAACTGTTGAGCACAAACAGGTCGTCGACAATTTCAAGGCCGGACCGGTACGGTGGACTCGACACAAGCCCCTGGTATATCTCATCCAGTATCAGGAAGCCGCCACGCGCCTTGAGACCCTTCGCAATTTCCGCCAGCACTTCCGGGTCAAGCATCGTGCCCGTTGGATTTGTGGGGGACGCAAGCAGGGCACCGCGGCTGCTGTCACTCCAGGCATCGAAGAGGTCGTTCGCCAGCGGCTGAAAGCGATTGTTTGCGGTGACCGCTACACGTTTCGGCACGCCTCCCGCCAGCATCGCGAATACCTCGTTGCACGGGTAACCCGGATCTGTGATCAGGAGCTCATTTCCGGGATCGAGTAACAATCCCGCCAGCAGCACCAGCCCGCCACTTGCACCGGGTGTCACGATGATCCGCTCCGGGTCGACGCTGACTCCGAGGCCCGAATAGTAGTCACTGATTGTCCGACGTAACTCGGGTATGCCGGTCGCCTGGGTGTATTTTGTGCGCCCTGCGCTGAGCGCATCACGCCCTGCAGCAACAATCGGTTCGGCGGTTGGGAAATCCGGTTCACCCACTTCGAAATGCACCACTCTGTGTCCTTCCTCTTCGAGTTCAGCGGCTCGAGCCAGGACTTCCATCACCACAAAGGGTTTTATCTGATCTACACGTTCGGCAAACATGGGCACCATATACCAGTCCGACGGGGTCCTCACAAGGACCATCCATGAGGGGCGAAACTTCCACAAAAAGTTCATTAACTGGCTGTGGTGTTCCTCATTCTCTTCTGGTAGTTTACGCGCCCTTCGCAAATCAGGGCGCTCATTTGCCCGCAGTCAAAGGATGATTTATGGCGGCCAAAGCCAAGTCAAAAACGACAAAAACCCCAGCTAAGAAGTCAACTGCCAAGACCACAAAAACTGCAGAGCCGAAGACGAAAGCCAAGGCTAAGACCAAAGCCAAAGCGAAGGCTAAACCCAAGGCGAAAGCAAAAACCCAGGCGAAACGGCCCACACGCAAAGCTGCAGTAGCCCACGATTCACAGTTCAGAAACTTCGAGCCATACCAGCCGAAGAAGTCCGAAAAATACATGAACGAGCCTCAGCTCGTGCATTTCCGGGAAATACTCACCAACTGGCGACATCAGTTGATGGAGGAAGTCGACCGGACCGTCCATCACATGCAGGACGAAGCGGCCAACTTCCCGGATCCGGCAGACCGGGCAACACAGGAAGAAGAGTTCAGCATTGAACTCAGAACCCGGGACCGGGAACGCAAACTGATCAAGAAAATCGACCAGACGATCGATCGTCTCGATCAGGAAGACTACGGCTACTGCGACACCTGCGGTATCGAAATTGGGCTCAGGCGTCTCGAAGCGAGGCCAACAGCGACCCAGTGTGTGGACTGCAAATCCCTCGATGAGATCAAAGAAAAGCAGATTCTCGGCTGATCGCACCCCAGAAGAGGGCGCTTGCGCATGTCGCAGGCTGATCCACCAGGCCCACTGACGGGCCACACAAAAACCGCTCCCCGGGGGCGCTTTGCGCCTTCACCAACCGGACCGCTGCATATGGGGTCGCTTGTCGCGGCGCTTGCAAGCTACCTCGAAATCAAACAGCTGTCCGGACAGTGGTGTGTTCGCATCGACGACCTCGATCCGCCGCGGCAGGACCCGACCGCAGCTCGCAAGATCATCGAATGCCTCGAGGCTCACGGGATGTCGAGCGACGAACCCATCGACTACCAGTCGACACACGACACACGCTACGAAAAAGCGCTCGATCGGCTCCGCGACCGGATCTTCTACTGTACCTGCTCACGCAGGCAGCTCTCCGGTTTCCAGGTCTACCCCGGCACCTGCCGAGCTTTTACAGAACCTCGAGCGGACGCCGCTATCCGGGTACGCGTCGATGAAACGGTGGTCGAATGGCAGGACCAGTTGCTCGGCCCACAATCAAACGCGCTGCACATAGAAACAGGGGACTTTGTCATCAAACGCCGGGATGGACTGTGGGCTTACTACCTCGCCACAGCCGTCGACGACGCCTGTGACTTTACCCACATCGTGCGTGGGGCGGATCTTTTTGAAACGACCGCTCCTCAGATCTATCTCGCCCGCACGCTCAACCTGGCCGAGCCACAGTACCTGCACGTCCCGGTCCTTACACACCCGAACGGTGACAAGCTGTCCAAGCAGACCCACGCGCCCGTCGTGGACAACAGCCGGGCGTCCGAAAACCTCTACTACGTCCTCGACATTCTCGGGCAGCGACCGCCAACGGACGAAAACTGGTCCGCCGAAGCCTGGATCGACTGGGGTATCAGAAACTGGCAGCGGGATAACATCCCCGGCCGACTGCCGCCCTGGCGCGACTAAGTTTGTTAATATGTCAGACCATGACAGACATACTGCTCATTGACGCCGATGCGGAGCGCAGGGAGAAGCTCGCCCGGACACTCACCGACCACGGCTACACGATGAGCACTTCCGACACCGTTCCATCAGGATTCGACAATGCTTCCTGCGCGTGTGCGATCTGTCTCGATACGCTCGCAGGAGATCGCCTGGCCAGTTTGTGCGAACAGCTACCTGTCATCGTCACAACGGAAAACGGCTCCATACCCGACGCGGTTGCAGCGATCAGACGTGGCGCTTATGACTATCTCGAGCTGCCATTGGAAACCGGCCATCTCATCGCAACCGTCGAGCGCGCATCAACCACCCGGGCACTGACCGGCCAGGGCACACTTCAGCAGTTTCCGATGATCGGATCATCCGAAGCCATGCAGGCCCTCAAGCAGAACATCGCCAAGGTTGCTCCAACGGAATCAACGGTTCTCATCTCCGGTCAGTCAGGGACGGGCAAAGAACTCGTCGCTCGCGCCATCCACGCCGGGAGCCGACGGTCCTCAGCACCCCTGATATCTATCAACTGCGCGACCATCCCCCAGAACCTGGTTGAAGCAGAACTCTTCGGTCTCGAGCGTTACGAAAACGACAACGTTGGTCAGCGCGGACTCGTCCATGCTGCCGAAGGCGGCACCTTGTTCATCGACGAAATCGCAGAACTCCCTGCGGCTGCCCAGGCCCGCCTGCTGCAGGTTGTACAGGGCGAAAACCGTGCTGTCGGCAGCACCTCGACCCACACCGTCAATGTCAGAGTGATCGCGGCGACACATCGGGATCTGGCAGAACTCGTCAGCAGCGGGCACTTCCGGGAAGACCTGTTCTACCGTTTGAACGTTGTCAGTCTCGACCTGCCACCCTTGCGGACACGCAAACAGGACATCCTGGAGATCGCGGACTGGCTGCTCGCAAAAACCAGCAGCCGCCTCGGGAAAGAAGGATTGTCCTTTTCCGATGAAGCGACGCAGGCGATGGAGAGCTACCACTGGCCGGGGAACGTACGGGAGCTCGAAAACGCGGTTGAACGTGCCGTCATTCTCAGCGACAACAACGTCGAGATTACCCGCGCATTGCTCGCGATCGAGCCTTCCGCGGAAGCACCCTTACCCACCGATCCTGCTTACGATTCAGAGCAGACCTCGCTGGAAGACTACTTTGTACGCTTTGTTCTCGACCACCAGGACCAGCTGACTGAGACGGAATTGGCAGAAAAGCTCGGAATCAGCCGTAAGAGCTTGTGGGAGAGGCGCCAAAGGCTCAATATTCCCAGACGGAAAACCCGAAAACGCGGTCCGCGCCGGGATACATCTACAACCTGATCAACACATAACAAGTATTAAATGAAGCAGTTGCTTCCACAGAGTCAGTAACCGTGACCTCGGATCTCCCAATAAGGGTGAGCGACCACGGCATCAGCCGCGAAAACCTCGACAAGAACGCGCTTGACGTCATCAACCAGCTGAACGAGCACGGCTACGACGCGTACCTGGTCGGTGGCTGTGTACGCGATCTCCTGTGCGGCATGACCCCCAAAGACTTCGACGTTGCCACCAACGCGAAGCCAGAGGAAGTACGCGAGATTTTCAGGCGTTCGAGGCTCGTTGGCAGACGGTTCCCCATCGCCCATGTCCGCTATGGCCGGGATATCATCGAGGTATCGACCTTCCGCCAGGTAGAGCACGACCAGATTGAAACGAGCGACAGCGGGCTGATCGTCAAAGATCATGCCTTCGGTGATATGGCGGACGATGCATTCCGCAGGGATTTCACCGTCAACGCCCTGTACTTCGACGTGCAAAACGCAGAGATCATCGACTACGTTGGTGGCATAGAAGACGTTGAAAACCGACGCCTGCGTTTCATCGGCGACCCGGTCGACCGTCTTGCAGAAGACCCTGTCCGTCTCCTCCGAGCCATGCGTTTTGCGGCCAAACTCGATTTCGAGATCGACCCGGTCATTTTCGACCACGAGGACGATGTCGCCGATTACCTCGAAGCGATCCCCGGTGCGCGGCTGTTTGATGAGTTTCTGAAACTTTTCCTGACCGGTCACGCGGCGCCTGTCTGGGAACAGCTGCGCGATACACCGCTGGTGAGAAGTCTCTTTCCTACCTGCAATCCTGAAAGCGAGCTGGTGCTGGCTGCGATGCGTAACACCGACGAACGCATTGCAAACGATCAACCGGTGACGCCGGGGTTTTTGATTGCAGTTCTGCTCTGGGACGACTTCCAGACCCGTGTTGCGGAGCAGAACCCCGACAACAAACCCGGGCCGATGTTTGAGCTTGCGATGGACACTTTTGCAGTTCAGCAGCAACACCTGTCCATGCCCCGCCGTTTCACGATGTTTGCGCGCGAGGTCTGGTCCCTGCAGGACCGCCTCGAAACCCGACAACAAAGGAACATCACGCGTTTGCTGCATCACAAACGTTTCCGCGCTGCATTCGACTTCCTGGTCCTACGCGGCCGGGAAGACAAAAAGCTGAAAGAAATTGGCCAATGGTGGGAAGACATCCAGACGAAAGACCAGGCTGGCCAGAAAAAGATGATTGATGCTCTCCCACAAGGCAAGGGAGGCAACAGGCGTCGCCGCCGCAAGCGTCGCCGGTCGAACAACCGCTCGAACCCAAACGCCCAGCCAGCTCAGGGCTACGAGTCAGCTCAGTTTCCATCGGACAGCGTGACCATGCACAACGGCTACGATGAGTACCGCTGATCAGCTGATCGATACAACTGCACATATCACGCGGCTGGTGGACGGTGCTTACGAGCGCAATCTGATCCCACGTTATATCGCTGTCGAAGGTCCCATAGGTGTCGGTAAGACAACACTTGCAACACGTCTCGCGGAAACCCTCCGTTATCCGCTCATGTTGGAACCGGCTGCGGAAAATCCGTTCCTCGATCGTTTTTACGCCGAAGGCAAACGGCACGCGCTGCCAACGCAACTGTTCTTTCTCCTGAACCGGGCAAGGCAGGTGACCGACCTTCCTGCAGACGATCTGCTGGGACCGACACTCGTGTCCGACTTCCTCGTCGAAAAGGATCGTCTTTTCGCTGAGCTCACGCTGGATGAAGCAGAGCTGGATCTGTATCAGCAGATTCATCGGAGCCTGGACATGCACCCGCCGAAGCCGGATTTTGTCATCTACCTCCAGGCACCCGTACACATTCTCAAAAGAAGAATTCAGCGTCGGGGCATCGCTTTCGAACAGACAATCGAGGATGAATACCTGACCGCGCTAGCTGACCGGTACACGGAATTCTTCCATTACTATGACGATGCGCCGCTGCTGGTTGTCAACGCAGCGGAAATTGACTTTGCGAACAACGAATCTCACTTCGAGGCACTGCTCTCAAGGGTGTTCCACATGGACGGAACCCGACAGTTTTTCAATCCCAACCCCACCCTGATCTGACTAAGAATGTGGTGCTCGTCACACTATCGTCCCGCAAGCGAAGGTTCTTTCTCAGCGCGGGTTAGAATGTCGATCGTGTAGCAGGGATTCTGCCGCGTATGCTGATTGCGCATTCAACTGAGACATTGACCGAGCAGCTCGAGAAGCTACGAGCCTGCACACGTGACAGTCAGCTTGCCATGATTGTCACTCATGGCGACCTGCACGACGGTCACGGGACGCTCATCAACGCCGCTCGCTTCATGAGCGACAAGGTTGTTGGTGTGATTCTCCCCAATGGGAACACTCCTCAGCCTGGATCGGACAACGTCGTCAGCGCTTCCGAGTTTCAGGATATCGGCTATGCTGAACACCACCACGTCGACCTCCTCTTTGTGCCGCAGAGAAGCGAGATCGCAAGCTCCGTCAGCTTCGTATCACCCTTTGATTGCCCGATAGCTGCCGAGACAGACCGCATTACCTGCTACGTCAAGCTCATTAATCGCATTAACCCGGACGTTGTCCTGTTTGGCTCCGCCAACTACCTGGATTACAGGTTTCTGGAGGTCCTTGTCCGGGAGCTCGATATGGCCGTCCGTCTACATCTGGTGCCGACGATCCGGCACGAAGACGGCATTCTGGTCGGCTCACCCGCCGAACAGTTCTCCACTACCGACCGGAAGTCGGTGACCACAATTTACCGGACCCTTAACGACGCGGCCAAAGCGATCGAATCCGGCGCGCGTCAATACAACAAGGTGGCTAACACCGCACGCATGGCACTCAAGACGAGTCAGCTCGAGGATGTGGACTTTTTCATCCTGGACGACGAGAGCCTGGCAACCGCCGACGAGAAGACAACCCAGTTCCGTTTGATCTGCAACGCGCGGCTCGGAGGACATGTGTTCTCCGACAACCTGGAATTCGCTTTGTGAATCCAACAGAAGCCGATGCCTGGGAGGAACTTGCCCGGCATTCAAAACAACTCCCCGCGCTCAGCGAACTTGTTCTGGATGAACAGCGAACTGCAAACCTGAGGCACACCATTGCCGGGTGCCTCTTCGACTTCAGCAAGCAGCACGTTGACGCGAATACGCTCCGGATCCTGGACAGACTGGCCGCTGAGTGTGGTTTGGTCGACCGCATCGATGCGCTTTTCTCCGGTGATGAGGTCAACCGCAGCGAGGGCCGTCCTGCCCTGCACTCCGCGCTTCGCGGTGGAGCAGCCGACCCCACATCCGGGAAGGAGATAGCGGCTGTTCGACGAAGGATGTCAGAGCTCTCGGACGCTGTACGCGCAGGCCAATGGCGAGGCTACACCGGCAAACCCATCACCGACATTGTCCACATCGGTATTGGAGGATCACATCTGGGGCCTGAGCTTGTTGTCAGGGCACTGGACGATCACAAGACAACTCATCTGAATGTCGTTTTTCTGGCTAACATCGACGCCAATGATCTGCACAAAGCCCTTGCGGGGAAGAACCCGGAAACAACTTTATTCATCGTTGCGTCGAAATCGTTCGGAACGCTGGAGACCAAGGTCAACGCGATGAGCGCAAGATCCTGGTTCATCGAACGGACAAACGCACCGCAACACATCGATCAGCATTTCATCGGCATCACCACCAACCTGCAGGCTGCATCTGAATTTGGTCTCAACCCCGACAACCTCTTACCCATGTGGGACTGGGTTGGCGGCAGGTACTCCCTGTGGTCCGCTGTTGGGTTACCTATTCAGCTTGCCCTGGGTACAGACGGATTCAATAACCTCCTGGCCGGCGCGTGTGAGGTTGATCAGCACCTGGCCAGCACCCCGTTTCTTTCTAACGTGCCCGCCCTGTCAGCCCTGCTGGCGACGTGGAACTACAACTTCCTGGGCGCCGGATCCCTGGCAGTGCTCAGCTATGACGAACGCCTCACTCTCCTGCCGGAGTACCTTCAGCAGCTCGAAATGGAAAGCAATGGCAAATCTGTCGACGTGGACGGTAACGCTGTGAACTATCACACGATGCCGATTCTCTGGGGCGGTACAGGGACACGGGGACAACACGCGTATCACCAGCTTCTGCACCAGGGCACGCAGGCTTTTGCGGCTGACTTCATCGTCGTCAGGGAAGACGAGCGTGGACTGAAAGAGCACCACGACTGGCTGCTGGCCAACGCGCTGGGACAGAGTAAAGCCATGGCTGAGGGGTTTTCCGCGGAAGACGAACCTTATCGCGACGTTGCTGGAAATCATCCAACCACAACCGTGGTCCTCGATGAGCTGGGACCCCGCCAGCTTGGCGCTCTCCTGGCTGTTTACGAGCACAAGGTGTTTTGCCAAGGCTCCATTTGGAACATAAACTCTTTCGATCAATGGGGCGTTGAGCTGGGCAAGAACCTGGCGATACCAATTTACGAACAGCTCGCCTCGAACGGACACGCATCCGACCTGGAGCATCGAAACGACCCTGCCACCCAGGGCCTGATCGACTATCTGCGCTCGGATTAGCTCCGCTGCATCGAGCTGGGTGGGAGGCAGAACAAGTGACTGAGATTTACCCGATTCCGGAGTTCATGGCGGAACGCTGTTTCATTAACAACGAGCAATACGAAGCCATGTACCAACGCTCTATCGAAGACGGCGATGCGTTCTGGGCTGAGCAGGCGGACAAGTTCATCGACTGGAACGAGAAGTGGTCGACCGTGTCTTCTGCCTCTTTCGAAGAAGGCCGTGTTGAGTGGTTCCAGGGTGCCAAGCTCAATGTCACCACAAACTGCATCGACCGTCATCTGGAGAACCGGGCCGACCAGACGGCGATTATCTGGGAAGGGGACGATCCCGCGGACGATCTCAAGATCACCTACCAGGAGCTGTCTGACAAGGTGTGTCAGCTGGCGAACGGGCTGCGTTCGCGGGGCGTGAAGAAAGGCGACCGGATCTGCATCTACATGCCGATGATCCCGGAGGCCGCTTACGCAATGCTCGCCTGTGCCCGAATCGGCGCCATACACTCTGTTGTGTTCGGCGGGTTTTCTCCCCAGTCGCTGCAGGACCGCATCCTAGACTCGGACTGCCGTACGGTGATCACAGCAGATGAAGGTGTCCGTGGCGGTCGCCCAATCCCACTCAAGGAAAATACAGAACAGGCACTCGCCAATTGTCCTGAAGTCCACACCGTCGTTACCGTCCGGCGCACGGGCAACAACGTGACCTGGCAGGAAGATCGGGACGTCTGGTACGACGAGTTGACCGAATCCCAGCCAACCACAGCCGAACCTGAGTTGATGGATTCTGAAGACCCGCTCTTTATCCTCTACACCTCAGGCTCTACCGGCAAACCCAAGGGGGTTCAGCACGGCACAGCAGGTTATCTCCTTCATGCTGCGATGACCCACAAGTACGTCTTCGATTACCACGACGGCGACATCTACTGGTGTACAGCAGATGTCGGCTGGATCACGGGGCACTCCTACATCGTGTACGGACCTCTGGCGAACGGGGCGACAACACTCATGTTTGAGGGTGTTCCAACCTACCCGGACTCATCACGATTCTGGCAGGTGGTCGACAAACACCAGGTCAATACCTTCTACACAGCCCCCACTGCCCTACGACAGCTCATGAGCCAGGGGGATGAATTCGTGACCAACACGTCCCGCAGTTCCCTCAAACTGCTTGGAACCGTGGGTGAGCCGATCAACCCTGAGGCGTGGGAGTGGTATCACCGCGTCGTCGGTGATTCGCGCTGTCCCATTGTGGATACCTGGTGGCAGACGGAAACCGGCGGCATCATGATCACGCCGCTTCCGGGTGCGACAGCCTTGAAGCCGGGATCAGCCACACGCCCCTTTTTCGGGGTTAAACCCGCACTGGTTGATGCTGACGGTAACGTCATCGAGGAAACCGAAGCCTCCGGCAATCTGGTCATCACCGGCACCTGGCCGGGGCAGATCCGAACGGTGTACGGCAATCACCAGCGTGTCATCGAAACCTACTACTCGACATACAAAGGCTTCTACTTCACCGGTGACGGCGCGCGGCGGGACGCGGACGGCTATTACTGGATCACCGGCCGGGTCGACGATGTGTTGAACGTTTCCGGTCACCGCATCGGGACCGCCGAGGTCGAAAGCGCGCTGGTCCTGCATCCTTCTGTAGCGGAAGCCGCAGTTGTGGGTTATCCCCACGACGTCAAAGGTGAAGGCATCTATGCCTATGTGACGTTGATGGTGGGTGACAACCGGGAACCCGACGAACTCATGGGTGAGCTGGTCGAATCGGTGCGCACGGAGATTGGCCCCATCGCAAAGCCAGACGTGATTCAGTGGGCGCCGGGGCTTCCCAAAACCCGTTCAGGCAAGATCATGCGCCGCATCCTGCGCAAGATTGCCGCCAACGAGCTGGACAATCTCGGGGATACATCGACCCTGGCAGACCCGAGTGTGGTTGACGACCTGATCGAAAACAGGGAAAACAAATAGATCATCGCGGCTAAACCCGCTCCTACAGAGCAAATCAGCTACCTCTGTAGGAGCGGCTTTAGCCGCGATTCTTAAACTAGTAACAATGGGGTCTGACCCCATTGTTACTAGTTTTTTCGTTAGGCTTCTGCCTGTTCCGGCTCGTCGTCAGAGTCTTGGTAGTTCGGCAGCTCTTTGATTGAGAGCTTGATCCGACCACGCTGGTCGACATCGAGAACCACCACGTCCACTTCCTGACCTTCGGAAAGGTAGTCAGTGACCTGCTCGACACGCTCCTGGGCAATCTGGGAGATATGCAGGAGACCGTCTTTGCCGGGCAGGATGTTGACGAACGCACCAAAGTCGACAATACGCTCCACCTTACCGTGGTAGATCTTGCCAACTTCTGCTTCCGCAACAATCTCCTCGACTCGCGCAACAGCTGCATTCTTGGAATCCGCGTTGTCCGCGTAGATCCGCACGTTGCCGTCGTCGTCGATGTCCACTTCCGCGCCTGTCTCTTCGACAATACCGCGGATGGTTGCGCCACCTTTGCCGATGATGTCGCGGATCTTGTCCGGATGGACTTTGATGTTGGTCATGGCAGGTGCGTTGTCGGAAAGCTCCGGACGCGACTCGCTGATGACCTTGCCCATCTCATCGAGGATGTGCAGACGTGCTTCGTTGGCCTGCTGGAGAGCCGCTTCCATGATCTCTTCGGTGATACCGTCAATCTTGATGTCCATCTGCAGCGCAGTGACACCTTTTCTGGAACCAGCCACTTTGAAGTCCATGTCGCCGAGGTGATCTTCGTCACCCAGGATGTCCGTCAGGACTGCATACTTGTTGCCGTCCTTGACGAGACCCATCGCCACACCGGCAACCGGTGCGGTGACCGGAACACCCGCGTCCATCAACGCCAGAGATGTACCACAGACACTCGCCATGGAACTTGAGCCGTTGGACTCGGTGATCTCAGACACAACACGAATGGTGTACGGGAAATCTTCCCCGTCGGGCAATGTTGCCGCGACACCCCTGCGTGCCAGACGCCCGTGACCAATCTCACGACGCTTCGGACCACCCATGAAACCTGCCTCTCCCACGCTGTATGGCGGGAAGTTGTAATGCAGCATGAACTGGTCTTTGAAGGTGCCTTCGAGCGCATCGACCATCGCTGCATCACGAAGGGTTCCCAGTGTTGCTACAACAATGGCCTGGGTTTCACCCCGGGTGAAAAGCGCTGACCCGTGGGTTTTGGGTAGTACACCTACTTCAACGGAGATCGGCCGTACGGTACGCAGATCGCGACCGTCGATTCGCGGCTCACCGTTGAGAACACGACTGCGAACCATCTCTTTCTCGACTTTACCGAACATGTCGGCAACTTCGTCAGATGAGAAATCCGGCTCGTCTCCGCTGCTCAACTCTTCGACGACTTTTGAACGCAGTTCGCCAACGCGACCCTGGCGTTCCATCTTGTCGCTGATCCGGTAAGCCTCACCAAGATCCGCTGAAATGGAGTCCGAAACACGGCCCAGCAGCTCATCGTTGGTCGGCTCAGGCTGCCAGTCCCACTTGGGTTTACCGGCTTCAGCAGCCAGTTCGTTGATGGCCTGGATGACCACCTGCATTTCCTGGTGGGCAAAAAGTACCGCACCGAGCATCTCGTCTTCGGTGAGCTCTTTCGCTTCAGATTCCACCATGAGAACCGCTGATTCTGTACCGGCAACCGTCATGTTGAGCATCGATTCGCCCAGGGCTTCGTAACCCGGGTTGAGCAGATAGGTACCATCCTTGTAGCCGACCCTGGCCGCGCCAATCGGTCCGTTGAACGGGATGCCGGAAAGCGCCAGCGCGGCTGACGTTCCAATCATGGCGGCAATATCCGGATCCTGGTCTTTGTCAGTGGACATGACCGTCGGGATGACCTGAACCTCGTTCATGAATCCCTTGGGGAACAGCGGACGGATCGGGCGGTCGATCAGGCGACACGTGAGTGTTTCCTTTTCGCTCGGCCGGCCTTCCCGGCGGAAAAACCCACCGGGGATCTTCCCGGCTGCATAGGTCTTTTCCTGGTAATTAACTGTCAACGGAAAGAAATCCTGACCCGGACGGGCAATTGGATTTCCGACAACAGTTGTCAGAACAACCGTATCACCCATGGTGACCATGACCGAACCGGTTGCCTGTTTGGCGACTTTACCTGTCTCGATCGAGACTTCCGTATCGCCAAACTGAAATGTTTTTGTAACTGGGTTCAAACTTACCTCCAATATGCTCGCTTAGCGACGTAATCCCAGTCGCTGAATCAAACCTGTATAACGAGCGCTGTCTTTTTCTCTTAAATAATCCAACAATTTGCGGCGCTGATTAACCATTCGGATCAGCCCGCGCCGCGAGTGATGATCTTTGTGATGATCACGAAAGTGATCCTGTAACGTATTGATGTTGTGAGTCAGCAAAGCCACCTGCACTTCGGGCGACCCTGTGTCGCCATCTTCCAGCTGGTAGTCTTTGATGATTTCTGCTTTTCGTTCAGCTGTTAAAGCCATTTTTTACCTCTTGAATATGCCATTAAGTTCAGGAGTGACCATGCATATTTATAGTCATCCCATTTTCTATTGGTCGGTTTAACCGACTATCAATCTTCTGGGCGCTACACGCCCATCGTCCAAAACTTCACCCACGCCGAGAAATTCGAGATCCTCACCGTGGCCTTCTTCGCACAACCGCACCCAACCACTGGTTGGCGCGTGCGGCACAATGACCGGCTGGCCCTGCCTCAGATAAAACGCGGTTGAGTCATTCAGGACCACTTCCGGCCACTGACGTACCGCGCTCGAAGCTGGCAGCAGGAATTTATCCAACGAGCCTTTCTCTCGCTCTGCCTGCAGGAATTCCACAGTCAGCGCGTCTTCTTCTTCAAACGGACCCGCGCTGCGCCGGTGCAACGCGGTCACGTGTGCACCAACGCCCAGCTCTTTGCCGATATCTTCAGCAATGGTCCTGATGTACGTGCCTTTGCTGCAATGCAGCTCCAGCTCTATCTCGTCACCTTCAAAAGCCACGAGTTCGTTACTGTAGAGCGTCACACACCTTGGCTCGCGCTCTACCTCAATACCCTGGCGCGCGAGTTTATACAAAGGTTGCCCTTTATGCTTCAACGCTGAATACATCGACGGGATCTGCTGTATTTCCCCGCGCTGGTTTTCAAGCGCACCTTCCACATCTTCACGTGTGATGTGACTCGCATCGGCACGGCTGATTTCAGCCCCATCGGAGTCACCGGTTTCGGTTGCCACGCCCAGCTTGATGCGGGTCCAGTAGCGTTTATCCGAATTCAGGAGAAACTGCGAAAACTTCGTGGCTTCACCCAGGCACAGCGGTAGTACACCTGTTGCCAGCGGGTCGAGACTTCCCGTATGCCCCACCTTCTGTGCACCGTACAGTCGCTTGATCTCCTGTACCGCCTCGTTGGATGACCAGCCCTTGGGTTTGTTCAGAACGAGAATGCCGTCCACGGGACGGCCGCGCCGACGGGATCGCCTGCTGCGCTTACGTTCAGTCATCTGATCGATTCCCGTCGCTCTTTTCGCGAAGAGCCTCTTCTATCAGGCGTTCCAGACGAGGCCCACCTTCGACGAGTTCATCGTAGTGAAAACGGGGTTTGGGTGTAGTGCGCATCTTGTGCCGCTTGGCGAGGGTCGACCTTACGTAGCCTGCCGCCTGATTGAGCACTTTGATGAGTTCTTCCCGCTCACTGGCGCTTTCAGCCTGCAACGATGAAACATAGATGTCCGCAAACGCGAGGTCTTTCGAGACCCGGACGTCATTGACGCTCACGAACGCCCCGATGCGGGGATCTCGCATTTCGAGCTGAATGATCCGGGCAACTTCATCTCTGATGAAATCGGCAACTCGAAGATCACGAGACTGAGACATTGCCAGCAAGTTACAGCTCGCGCGCTACTTCTTTGGAGTCGTAGACTTCAATCTGGTCACCGACACGCACATCGTTGTAATTGCGCACGCCGATACCACACTCGGTGCCGCTGCGGACTTCGTTCACGTCGTCTTTGAAACGCCGCAACGATTCGAGCTCACCTTCGTAAATCACAACATTGTCGCGCAGGACGCGTATGGGTTTGTTCCGGAAGACCGTACCTTCTGTCACCATACAACCAGCAATGTCGCCGAACCGCGGTGAGCGGAATACGTCCCGTACTTCTGCCACACCCACAATCTCTTCACGCAACTCAGGCGTCAACATGCCAGACAACACCTGCTTCACATCATCCAACAGTTCGTAAATGACGCTGTAGTAACGTAGATCGATGCCATCGCGCTCGAGCAACGTTTTCGCTGTCTTGTCAGCACGGACGTTGAAACCAAAGACGACGGCTCCGTAGGTGATCGCCATCGTGGCATCGGACTCCGAGATGCCACCGACCCCAGAACCAAGCACCTGGACGCCAACCTCCTCGTTACCGAGTTCAGCCAGGGCTTGCACGATCGCCTCCAGGCTGCCGCGCACATCGGCTTTGACCACAAGCTTCATGATCCGCTTCTCGCCTTCACCGATGTTGGCGAACATGTTCTCCAGTTTGGCCGCCTGCTGCATCGCCTGGCGGTGTTCCTGGCTCCGGTCGCTACGCTGCTCCGCCAGTTCCCGTGCTGAGCGCTCATCCGCTGCAACGGAAAAATCGTCGCCCGCATTGGGTGTTCCGTTGAGACCAAGCACCTCGACAGGTTGAGAAGGTCCGGCAACCTTGGTGTTGTCGCCTTTGTCATCGATCATCGCGCGCACGCGTCCGTACGATTCACCTGCGATGACAATGTCACCCTGATGAAGTGTTCCGTTCTGCACGAGAATCGTCGCAACCGGACCGCGACCGCGATCAAGACGGGATTCGATCACCACACCCTGACCGGGGGCTTTCTCAATCGCCCCAAGCTCCATGATCTCTGACTGAAGGACAATCGCTTCGAGAAGGTCGTCGACGCCTTCGCCCGTGACGGCAGAAACTTTGATGAACTGCGTATCACCGCCCCAGTCTTCCGGGACAACCTCTTTGGCAGCCAGCTCGTTTGTGACCCGGTCCGGGTCAGCCCCTTCGAGGTCCATCTTGTTGATTGCAACAATGATCGGCACTTCAGCCGCTTTTGCGTGCTGGATGGCTTCTTCGGTTTGCGGCATAACACCATCGTCAGCAGCAACCACCAGGATGACGATGTCCGTCACCTTGGCACCGCGGGCACGCATTGCGGTGAACGCAGCGTGGCCGGGTGTATCAATGAATGTGATATCAGCATCATGCGCGTGCACGCTATACGCGCCTATGTGCTGCGTAATGCCACCCGCTTCGCCGCTGGTCACACGTGTGTTGCGGATGTAGTCGAGCAGTGAAGTTTTACCGTGGTCTACATGACCCATCACGGTGACAACCGGCGCACGCGTCTGCGCATCACCTTCGATCTGCAGACGCGCAACGTGTTCCTCTTCAAGCGCATCGTCACTGACAATCTTGACCTTGTGACCCATCTCCTCGACGAGGAGCGTTGCCGTATCCTGGTCGAGCGTCTGGTTGATGGTTGCCATGACACCCATGCCCATGAGCGTCTTGATGACCTCGTTGGCTTTCACCGCCATGCCTGCTGCCAGGTCGCCAACGGAGTTCAGTTCACCCACTTCCACTTCACGCTCGATGAACTCGGTGGGCTTGAATTCGCCACCCTGCTGTTCAACCTGCAAAGGCGCCTGCCGTTGTGGCTGTTTGCGCCGGGTACGGCGCTGACTCTTGAGCGAAAGCTCACGACGACGGCCTTTGCCGTCACCAAAGTCGTCGTTCCCACGCTCCCGTTCTTTCTCTTTGCCTTTAGTACGTTTGCCGCCTTTCTCGGCAGCCTGGGACTGAGCCTGCAGATCCGCTGCAGTCTGTTCAGGTTCTTTCGGTTTTTCCTGCTCGGCTTTCGCGGCAGCTTCCTGGGCGGCTTTCTCTTCTTCCGCCTTTCGTGCCTCTTCTTCAGCCTTCAGGCGCTCCTCTTCAGCTTTGCGCTCAGCTTCGGCCTTACGCTCCGCTTCAGCGCTGCGGGCCTGTTCTTCGGCGTCTTTGCGTGCCTGTTCCTCTTCACGGATACGGGCTGCCTCGGTTTCTGCCTGTGACGGCGCCGCCGCAGGCGGTGCAGGTGCATCCGCTTCAGCAGCTTCGTCTTCTCCGCGCTTCACATAGGTGCGTTTGCGCCGGACTTCGATGTTGACGCTGCGGCCTGTTCGGCCCTGACCTGCCTTGAGTGTGCCGCTGGCACGTCGCTTCAACGTGACTTTCTTGGCGGAATCTTCGCTCGCACCATGGCTCTTGCGCAGGAACCCAAGCAACGTCTGACGTTGCTCGTCAGACACCATGTCTTCCTCCGCCTTGTGTGGGAGGCCGGCATCCTGCATTTGTCGCAACAACCGGTCGACCGGGGCGCCGACCGTTTCTGCAAGCTGTTTAACCGTTACGTCTGCCATTCATTACTCCTGCTGTTCGGCTACTTACTCAGCCGCCTGTTCAGCACTTTCTTCCGCATCGTCTTCTTCATCCGCAAACCAGGGCTCGCGAGCCTTGAGAATGAGCGCAGCCGCTTCGTCCTCAGTAAGCTCCGGCTCGATATCCTGAAGTTCCGGTATCGCGAGTTCCGCGAGGTCTTCCATGGTCACTACTTCGTTCGAGGCCAGTTTGAACGCCAACTGCCGGTTCATACCCTCCATGTAGAGGAGGTCATCAGCGGGCGTTACGTCTCCAAGCGCCTCTTCGCTTGCGATCGCTTTCGTGAGGAGAGCGTCTTTTGCACGATTGCGCAATTCCTCGACGATTTCCTCGTCGAACCCCTCGATGGCAAGCATCTCCTCGATGGGGACGTACGCCACCTCCTCGAGTGTGGTGAATCCTTCTTCGACAAGCACAGTCGCAACGTCCTCATCGACAGACAGCGATTCCATGAATTCTTCAATGAAACGGACCGCTTCTTCTTCCTGCTTCTGTGCCGCTTCCTCTTCGGTCATGATGTTGAGGGACCATCCGCAGAGGTCGCTCGCCAGACGCACGTTCTGTCCGCCACGCCCAATTGCCTGGGCGAGGTTCTCTTCAGTGACGGCGATGTCCATGGAGTGGGTTTCTTCATCCAGGACAATCGATGCCACTTCAGCCGGTGCCATCGCGTTGATGGTGAGCTGTGCCGGGTTGTCATCCCAGAGCACGATGTCGATCCGCTCACCCGCCAGCTCGCCGGATACAGCCTGGACCCTGGAACCACGCATACCGACACAAGCGCCAACCGGGTCGATACGCCCGTCATTCGTTTTAACGGCAATCTTGGCACGGGAACCCGGGTCTCTCGCTGCAGCACGTATTTCAATTACGTCTTCTGAAATTTCCGGCACTTCCACTTTGAAGAGCTCAATCAGCATGTCAGGCACGGTACGGCTCAGGATGAGCTGCGGCCCGCGGTTTTCCGGGCGGATTTCCGTCAGTAGCGCACGCAGACGGTCACCTACCCTGAACGTTTCCCTGGGAATCAGGTGTTCCCGCGTCAGTATCCCCTCGGCGTTACCACCCAGGTCGACAATCACGCTGTCGCGGCCAAGCTTCTTGACGGTGGCACTGACAAGTTCGTGAAGTCGCGGAAGATACGCATCCACGATCTGAGCCCGCTCGGCTTCCCGGACCTTCTGGACGATGACCTGTTTAGCGGTTTGCGCGGCGATACGTCCAAACTCGACCGATTCGACCTGCTCTTCCAGCACGTCGCCGAGCTCTGCGTCAGCCTTGATCTCACGCGCCTCTTCGACGCTGTACATTGCATCGGGGTTCGGCTCTTCTTCGTCTTCGTAGTTCACGACCGCCCAGGTCCTGAACGTGTCGTACTCACCTGTCTCGCGGTCGATCGCGACGCGAAACTCGGCGTTTTCGCCGTAACGCTTTTTGGTGGCCATGGCCATCGCAGATTCGATCGCCTCGAAAATGACGTCTTTCGAAACGCCCTTCTCGTGGGATACCGATTCAACGACTAACAGTATTTCCTTTGACATGCCTGGCTCTTACCTCTAACTAAACGTTGGAACCACCCGCGCTCGCTGGACGTTCTCCAGCGGCAATAAAAATTCTTCATCCTCGATCTGCACGACCGCACTGCTGTCCTCAACCCCGCTCAGCGTGCCGACAAATCGCTTGCGGCCATCGAACGGGAAATTGAGGCGGATATCGATCTGCTCGCCAACGTTGCTTTCGTACTGGCTTTCTTTGAACAGGATCCGGTCCATACCCGGGGACGAGACTTCCAGCGTATAAGCGCTGTTGCTGAACTCTTCCACATCGAGAATGTCGCTCACGTGGCGGCTGACTTGTGCACAGTCGTCCACTGTCACGCCGCCATCGCGATCGATGTATAGGCGTAATTTGCTGTGTTTCCCCTGATTGAGAAACTCAACACCCCAGACTTCACATCCAAGGGATTCAACCGTTGGTGTCAGCAATTCTTCTACCTGTCGTTCCCGCCTGTTCATATTTCCGTTCATCAACGCCACCAAAAATGACGCACAAAAAATGGGCGCAATGCCCATTTGTCTTAACCCACGTTTCGTGAGCGTAGACGCATAAACACCCGCTTCAACGAAGCGGGCCACCAAAGAAGAGTTGTGATCCCGGGGCGAGTCCCCGTGTCAGATACTGAAAAGCCCCTTTCAAAGGGGCCTTTCTTCCTTTGGTAGCGGGGGCAGGATTTGAACCCACGACCTTCGGGTTATGAGCCCGATGAGCTACCAGACTGCTCCACCCCGCATCAGCAAGGTGGCGAATTATAGGGACCTAAGTATGTAGCTGCAAGCCGCGTCAGAGGGCGATTTGGCTCTATTTTGGACAGTTTGTTGTCAATCTTTCTACCTCTGTAGGAGCGGCTTCAGCCGCGATGGGTTTTTCCGGTAGCGGGAATCGCGGCTGAAGCCGCTCCTACAGAGCAGTTCAACCTTGTCCAGAAACGAAAATTTTGCGGCAGGGATGCCGAGAAACCAACTCAGGTCTGAGTAGCGCACTGCGCCGACGGTCTATCGCAGCTGAAGCCGCTCCTACAGAGCGATCAACCTTGTCCGGAACGAAAGATGGTGCCGAAGGCGAGACTCGAACTCGCACGGGCAAAAGCCCACTACCCCCTCAAGGTAGCGTGTCTACCAATTTCACCACTTCGGCATATCACAATTCGGGAACATCGCTGCCCGGCTCATCCGGTACTTCAGGTATATCCCCGTCGGGTGCGGAATCTACACTGTCCGCGGGTACGGTCAACTGCGTCTCTGTATCCACCGTTGGAATACCCAGGCTGCCCGCCGAGTCCGCCTTGTCGCGGGCGATGTAGGCCAGGCCAAACGCAATGATGAAAAAGCCGATGGCGAGCCAGGCCGTGACTTTGGTCAGGAACGGCGCCCCTCCGGCGCTGCCAAATACAGTATTGGCTGAGCCGCTACCAAACGCCGCGCCCACATCTGCGCCTTTGCCCTGTTGCAGCAACACCAGCACCGTCAACGCGATTGCGTCCAGCACCAGGAGAGACAACAAAACTGATTCGACTGTACCCATTAAAACTCTCTATTCTTAGCCGCGGGCCACTCAGGCACTATCCGCGGCGGCGGCAATGATGGCAGAGAATTGCCCTGCATCCAATGACGCTCCACCGACCAGCCCACCATCGATGTCCGCCTGGCCAAAAAGCTCAACGGCGTTCTCGGGCTTCACACTGCCGCCATAAACAATTGGCGTCTGCTGTGCAGCTTCGGCGTCTTTCTCCGCCAGCAGGCTGCGGATAAAAGCATGCATGGCCTGAGCCTGTTCCGGCGTTGCCGTTTCTCCGGTTCCGATGGCCCATACCGGTTCATATCCAATCGCGCCGCCCGCAAGGTCACCCGCACTCACGGCTGCGAGCACGGCTTCCAGTTGCCTGCCGACAACCGCCGTTTCGTCACCACGGCGCCGTTCTTCCAGCGTTTCGCCAACACAGACAATTGGTCTCAGACCACCGCGGAACGCAGCAGCGGCTTTCTGGCCAATCAGCTCGTCGCTTTCCTGCTGGTCCTGGCGGCGTTCCGAATGTCCCACAATGGACCAGACCGCACCCATTTCACGTGCCATTTCCGCAGCTATCTCACCGGTGTGCGCACCGGTCTCAGCGACACCGATGTCCTGGATACCTGCAACCGCACCTTCCGGCAGTATCCCTGCCGTCGCGTTGAGGAACACAGCAGGCACGAAGATCGCGACGTCAACCGGACCTGACCCCACCTCCAGGGCAGAACAATACTGGCTGATGGCCTCGATGGACCCATGCATTTTCCAGTTTGCTGCGGCGAGTGCTCGGCGCATCCATTCTTACCCTGAGTGGAGGGCGCGCAATGGTATACGTTAGTCGGGGATTTGCCAACGATTTGCCAACAGAGGCAGATTAGCCGTGGCTTTCCGCCACTGATGCAAGCTCCGTTGCGATCTCTCTGACTTCGGTTTTGTCTTCACCTTCTACCATAACCCGGAGGAGCGGCTCCGTGCCTGAAGGGCGAACGAGTATCCGGCCGCGATCGGCAAGGGTCGTCTCTTTTTCCTTGATCGCTTCGGCAAGGGCATCACATTTCGACGTGCCGACAGGATCGTCAACTGACACGTTGATCATCGTTTGCGGCAGCTTGGTCATGCCTTCAACCAGCTCATGCAGGGCTTTGCCCTGATCGACAACCGCTATCAGAACCTGGATCGCCGAAACGATCGCGTCGCCCGTGGTTGTAAGATCCATACACAGGATATGACCGGACGATTCACCACCCAGCGACCAGCCACGGTCCAACAACTGTTCGGTCACGTAGCGATCGCCAACGCTCGCCCGGAAGAACGGGATACTTTTTCTGGCAAAGGCTTTTTCCAGTCCAAAGTTGGACATGACCGTCCCGACCACACCACCGGCGAGACTGTCATTGGCCTGACGGTGGGTAGCAATGACGTAGAGCAGTTCGTCCCCGTCGAGGACATTGCCTGACGTATCCACCATCAGCACCCGGTCCCCGTCACCGTCAAACGCTATCCCGAGGTCCGCACGGATTTCCTTCACCTTTTCCTGAAGCAACTCAGGATGGGTCGACCCACATCCGTCGTTGATGTTCATGCCGTTCGGATCTACCCCGATCACGGACACTTCTGCTCCGAGCTCTTCAAACACCCGCGGGGCAACGTGATACGTCGCGCCGTGTGCGCAATCGAGCACCACGCGCATGCCGCGCAGGCTGAAACGGCGAGGCGCGGTGGCTTTGCAGAATTCGATATAGCGGCCCTGGGCGTCATCAAGGAACGTCGCTTTGCCGAGGTGCTCGGAACTGACACATTCCATTTTCTGATCGAGCTGCGCTTCGATCTCGAGCTCAACCTCATCCGGCAGCTTGTTGCCGCGGGAATCGAAGAACTTTATCCCGTTGTCGAAGTAGGGATTGTGAGACGCGCTGATGACAATCCCCGCATCAGCGCGGAGAGTGCGCGTCAGATAGGCAACAGCCGGTGTCGGCATCGGCCCCATGAGGCTTACGTTAGCACCTGCTGCAGAGATACCTGACTCGAGGACTGACTCCAGCATGTAACCTGAAATGCGGGTGTCTTTGCCGATGATGATGTGTGCAGGGCCTTTGCTTGCGAACACTTTCCCGACGGCCCAGCCGAGCCGGAGGCAGAATTCGGGATTGATTGGATATTGACCAACCCGCCCGCGTATACCATCGGTGCCAAAGTACTTCCGGCTCATGATCCGTTGTCCATATCAGAGGCTGCCTTGCAACTGAGTCATTGTACCCGCCAGGGGTGTCAATCGGGGCCGGAAAACAGGGAATGGGTCACAAATCGTCTTGTCACCCATCCCGATTGAGAATTGACTGTGCGTTGCCCGATCAGGTCTCTTCAGCTGGCCCGCCAATCGGGGATTCCGGTGAAGAATCTTCACCAGACGATGACGTGGGTGGCTTCGGATCCGTCGGATGACGAGGTTTGGCACCTGCCATGATGTCATCAATCTGCTCGGACGAGATCGTTTCGAATTCGATCAGGGCTTCCGCCATCAGGTGCAGCTTGTCCTCGTTCTCGTTGAGTAGACGTGTCGACTCCGCATAACACTCATCGACAATCTGCCGGACCTCTTCATCGATCGCATGTGCAGTCGCCTGGGAATGCGCTTTCGGTTTCACACCCGCGGACATGCCGAGAAAGACCTCACCGTCATCCTCGTCATACATGAGCGGACCCATACGCTCCGAAAGACCCCACTTGGTGACCATGCTGCGCGCAAGACCCGTTGCTCTTTCGATATCGTTGGAGGCACCTGTTGTGACGTATTCGGGACCGAGGATCATCTCCTCGGCTATCCGGCCACCGAAGAGGCTGCAGATCTGGGAGCGGATGGCCTGACGGCTGAGAGAATAGCGATCCTCTTCCGGCAGGAACATCGTGACACCCAGTGCCCGGCCACGAGGAATGATCGTCACCTTGTAGACCGGATCGTGTTCCGGCATCAGGCGGCCGACAATCGCGTGACCCGCCTCGTGATAGGCAGTGTTCTTCTTTTCCTTTTCAGACATCACCATGGACTTGCGCTCCGCGCCCATCATGATTTTGTCCTTGGCCTTGTCGAACTCTTCCATCTCAACCAGCCGCTTGTTGCCGCGCGCAGCAAACAGTGCTGCCTCGTTGACGATGTTTTCGAGATCCGCGCCGGAGAATCCGGGTGTGCCGCGCGCGATGATTGCAGGATCAACATCGTCGCCGAGCGGCACCTTGCGCATATGTACCTTTAGTATCTGCTCGCGTCCACGGATGTCCGGCAAACCAACCACAACCTGGCGATCGAAACGTCCGGGCCGCAGAAGTGCCGGGTCCAGCACGTCAGGCCGGTTGGTTGCAGCGATGACGATGATCCCGTCGTTCGGCTCAAAACCGTCCATCTCGACAAGGAGCTGGTTGAGTGTCTGTTCCCGCTCATCGTGGCCGCCGCCGAGACCTGCACCCCGGTGACGTCCGACAGCATCAATCTCGTCGATGAATATGATGCAGGGTGACTGTTTCTTCGCCTGCTCGAACATGTCCCTGACACGGCTAGCACCGACACCCACGAACATCTCGACAAAGTCAGAACCGGAAATAGAGAAGAAAGGCACTTTCGCCTCTCCTGCAATCGCTTTTGCGAGCAGTGTTTTACCGGTACCCGGCTGGCCAACCATGAGAATGCCCCTGGGGATGTGTCCACCCAGGCGCTGGAATTTCCCGGGGTCGCGCAGGAATTCGACGAGTTCCTGAACTTCCTCTTTGGCTTCATCCACGCCTGCAACGTCAGCAAACGTGGTTTTGATCTGATCTTCCGACAGCAGGCGTGCCTTGCTGCGCCCAAACGCCATGGGACCCCCTCGGCCACCACTGCCACCCTGCATCTGGCGCATGAACAGCATGAAAACCGCAATGATGATCAGGATCGGGAAACTGGCGATAAGCAGCTGTTTCCAGAAGCTCTGCGGCTCTTCTTCGAGAATGGTCGTTTTGACGTCGTTGTCGATCAGCTCGTTGATGAGTTTCTGGTCGTTTTCCGGCCAGACGACACCGATGATGTTGCCGGAATTGTCCGTCGCGCTGATCTTGTCACCCTGAATCTCTACGGAGCGGATCTGGCGCATGTGCACGGCTTTCACAAAGTCCGAGTACGCCATCGGATCCGGCTGGGGAGACGGATTGAAATTGTTGAACACCGTCAGCAGCACCGCTGCGATGATCAACCACAGTAATAAGTTTTTGCCCATGTCAGACAAGGGGGATACCTCGCAAATTTGGCAACTATGTTGCTTATTTAGGCCAGTTTAACGTATTTCGGGCGGATATTTTGCCTCAACCCGAACTGGCCCTGGTTGTGTAGCCTACACCAAATCCCTTATGCAGGTCTTTGCTCTTCATCTCCGATAACCGATCGCAACCACAAATACCTCTCTGGATTCAGACCGCGACGCTTTTGGTTTGGTCATCGACACCTTTTTGAACCGGGCTCGAAGTTCAGCCACCCACTCGTCGAGACCTTCACCCTGGAAAGCTTTCACAACAAGTGCACCGCCGCTCTTGAGCCAACGCTCGCATGCTTCAAGCGCCACATCCGCGAGATCCATCGACCTCGCCTGATCCACCGCACGTACTCCTGATATGTTGGGGGCCATATCCGACAAAACAAGGTCCAGGAGATCATCTCCAACCAGTTCGTCGATCTGCTCAACTACCGCCACATCACCCGCGAGACCTTCGATGACCGCAGTTTCGGCACCTGCCGTCACCGGCAGCGGGTCCACCGCAATCAACATACCTTTGGAACACGTTTCCTCAATATAGTTCGTCCATCCACCCGGAGCCGCACCCAGTTCCAGCACCCTGGCACGGGGTTTGAGGATCCTGAACCGTTCATGTATCTGCTGGAGCTTGTAGTGTGCCCTTGAAACGTGGCCCTGCTCCTTCGCCTGGCGGGCAAAGTAGTCCCGTTCCTGGCGTTTCACCCAGCGGTTGCTCGATTTACTGCGTCTGGCCATAAGAAGCTAGACTACACGAATGAACAACCGCGAAAAGAAAGCCCTGCGTCAGATTGCCCATCACCTCGATCCCGTTGTGATCGTCGGTGACGGCGGTGTAAGTGACGGCGTCGAGGCTGAGACAGAACGAGCACTCACCGATCACGAACTCATCAAAGTGAGACTCGCCATCGGCGATCGCGAAGAACGCCAGACGGCTGGTGACGATCTGGCGACCCGCACCGGGGCGGAGGTGATCCAGAGGATTGGCAAGGTGGTGGTGATGTACAGGGAGAATCCGAAGGCAGACCCGCGTCTTTCTAACGTTCAACGCTATTCATAAGAAATCGCGGCTAAAGCCGCTCCCACAGTGCATATCTCGCTATCTCCATGTGGGAGCGGCTTTAGCCGTGATTCTTAAATATGCTCGACCTTGTCGATTTCGTATTCGACGTCGCCGCCCGGGGTTTCTACGGAAACCGCATCCCCAACCTGCTTGCCGATGAGCGCCCGGGCGATGGGTGACATGACCGACAACTTCCCGGTTTTGAGGTCTGCCTCGTCTTCACCGACAATTTTGTATGCGGTCTCTTCACCCGAGTCGACATCGAGCACGGTCACGGTTACCCCGAAGATGACTTTTTCACCCGGCGGGATTTTGGCAATGTCTATAACCTGGGCGTCCGCGAGTTTGCCTTCGATTTCCTGGATGCGGCCTTCATTGAAACTCTGCTGTTCGCGCGCGGCGTGATACTCAGCGTTCTCTTTCAGATCACCGTGCTCCCGCGCTTCTGCAATCGCCTGGGTAATCTCCTGGCGCAGCACACTTTTGCGATGCTGTAGTTCGTCGCGCAGGCTGTCCGCGCCTTCCATTGTCATCGGGATCGGCATGCTACAGCTCCGCTGTTACGTCCTGCAGACGGTGAACCTGTTCACCCTGCCCTGCTTTGATTGACTGTATCGCAATGGCGGTCGCCTCCCCACCAGCCAGGGTTGTGGTGTAGCACACTTTATTTTGCAAGGCGAGCCGGCGGATGATTGCGGAGTCAGCTATCGATTGACGCCCCTCCGTCGTATTCACGATGAGATCAATTTCTTCGTTCTTGATCATGTCCGAAACATCCGGGCGCCCTTCATTCACCTTGTGCACAAGGCTGCAGGGAATGTCTGCGGCGAGAAGTTCAGCACGTGTTCCCGGTGTTGCAACCAGGCTGAATCCGTTGTCGATCAGCGCCTGGCCCAGGCCAGGCAGACCGCCACGATCGGACTCTTTGATGCTGAGGAACGCCCGGCCCTTGAGCGGGAGGATCTCCCCCGCCCCGAGAATCGCTTTGGCAAACGCCTCACCAAACGTCTCCCCAAGCCCCATGACTTCGCCGGTGGATTTCATTTCCGGTCCAAGTATCGGATCGACACCAGGGAATTTCGGGAAGGGGAATACGGATTCTTTGACGTTGAAGTACTGCGGTATGACCTCTTCAGTGAAACCCTGCTCTTTGAGCGATGTGCCTGCCATGCAGCGCGCGGCAACCTTTGCGAGCGACGTGCCGATGCACTTGGATACAAACGGGACGGTGCGGGACGCACGCGGGTTCACCTCCAGGACATAAACGTCCTCTCCCTGCACAGCCATCTGCACATTCATGAGGCCAACTACACCCAGCTCGATGGCGATGGATTTGACCTGCTCGCGAATCAGATCCTGTATATCCATGTCGAGGTCATAGGGTGGAAGCGAGCACGCAGAGTCACCTGAGTGCACACCCGCCTGTTCGATGTGCTGCATGATTGCGCCAATCACAACCTGGTTGCCGTCCGAAACGGCATCGACGTCAACTTCGACCGCCTGGTCAAGAAAACGGTCGAGCAGCACAGGCGAATCGTTAGACACATCCACCGCGCTCTGCATGTACTGGCGGAGCTCTTCATTGTTGTAGACGATTTCCATTGCCCGCCCGCCAAGCACATACGACGGCCGCACAACCATCGGGTAACCGATCTCCTGGGCGCGTTCGAGACCGTCTTTCATGTTGCTGGCAACCCGGTTATCCGGTTGACGCAGCTTGAGCTTCTCCACGAGTTGCTGGAAACGCTCCCGATCTTCTGCCCGGTCGATGGCGTCAGGGCTCGTACCAATAATCGGCACACCCGCCGCTTCAAGTTCATTCACGAGTTTGAGTGGCGTCTGACCCCCAAACTGGACAATCACACCTGTGGGTTGCTCGAGATCGACAATGGCGAGCACATCCTCCAGCGTCACCGGCTCAAAATAGAGACGGTCGGACGTGTCGTAGTCGGTCGAGACAGTCTCGGGGTTACAGTTGACCATGATGGTCTCGTACCCGTCCTCGCGCATGGCCAGTGCCGCGTGGACGCAGCAATAGTCGAATTCGATTCCCTGACCAATCCGGTTGGGGCCACCGCCCAGGACAACTATCTTGCGTTTGTCGGAGGGGTTTGCCTCACACTCTTCTTCGTAGGTTGAGTACATGTAGGCACTGGTGGCCGGAAACTCCGCTGCACAGGTATCAACCCTGCGGTACACCGGGCGAACGTCGTGTCCCTGTCGCAGGCTCCTGATCTGGGACTCTTCCGTCTCCATCAGAACCGCCAGCCGCGCATCGCTGAAGCCTTTGCGCTTGAGGTCGTACCACTGATCGCGTGTCAGGGCTTCCGCAGCGACGTTCTGAAGCTGCGCCTCGGAGTGAATGATGTCTTCTATCTCAGCGAGGAACCACCGATCGATGCTTGTGATATCGAAGAGCGTCTCGAGGTCCATCCCGGAACGGAACGCATCTGCGACGTACCAGAGC
>JANQFF010000255.1 GCA_028277965.1 Pseudomonadales bacterium | reverse complement strand
TGATGAGGCCCGGCGTCTGATCAGGGACCGGGACCCCCGTCGCCCATTTTTTCTCTACGCAAGTTTCAACGCTCCCCATCTGCCTAACGAAGCACCTGAGGCCACCATCGATACCTACGTTGATATCGAAAACCCGTTTCGCCGTGTGCACGCAGCAATGGTGACGGAACTCGATAGCGCAATTGGGGCTCTGATAACACAACTCAAAGCGGAAGGTGTGTACAACAACACCCTCATCTGGTTCATGAGCGACAACGGCGGGCTGAACCGGGAAGCAATGACTGGACCGTTCCTCACACTGTCCGAGACACTCGAAGAGTGGTTTGGCGCTCCGCTGCCCATCACCATGCTCGAGTTCATCCGTACGAATACGCTGGAAGGTGGTTCGGACAACACGCCGTTCCGGTCGGGCAAAGGTTCGATTTACGAGGGTGGTGTAAGGGTGCCGTCGTTCCTGCACTGGCCGGTGCAGCTAAAAACCCAGCGGCTCGACACAATGATTACGGTTCAGGATGTGCTCCCGACCCTCCTCGCAGCAACCGGACACGACATACCGGATGACCTCGATGGGATGAACCAATGGCCTACGTTGACGGATGGCAAAACACCGACACCTGCCTCATACGTCACGATGGGTCAGCAGGGCACCCAGGCTTTCTACGCATGGCCCTGGAAGCTGGTTGCGGGCGAAGACAGTGCGGAGCTCTACAACCTCCAAACCGACCCTTTAGAGGCAGACAATCTCGCGAACACCTACCCCGACGAGGTCAACCGCCTTGCCGCGGCGCTCAATCGGGTCGTTAGGGCTGAAAGCCTGCACATCCCCCTGTACCAGGTGTTCTGGGATCCGGACTTTTTCGGCGGCGAAGAGGACCGGGCCCCCTGGGCAGACATCATTCAATAACCACAGACCGCGGGAAAACCAACATGAGTGAACCCACCATCAAAGCGAAACGCCTGGCGTATGTCCGGGTTGAGGCCCCCGACACTGCCAGAGCGGAGGAGTTCCTGGAGGAGTTTGGCCTGCAGCTTTCGGCCAGAACCGGCGACGCAGCTTTTTTCAGAGGAACTGATCCCGAGCCGCCCTGCTATGTTCTGACAAAAGGGTCAGGGGGCGTAACCGCCATCGCTTTCGAAGCAGATGACATGGCCGACCTGGAGGCGCTGTCAGCCATTGACGGTGCGTCCGCTATCGAAACCCTCGATGAGCCCGCCGGAGGCAAGATCGTTCGGCTGACTGATCCACAAGGCATGCGGGTTGAAGTAGTCCATGGCCGAATGGCCCTGGAGGCCCTCGATGCCTCACCTGCGCACCGGTTCAATATGGATGGAAAGCGGAACCGTGAAGGTGAACTGCCTGCTGTTACGCACGGACCCTCCCAGGTCAAACGCCTTGGCCATCTTGTTCTGGAAAGCGCGATCCCGCACGAGGTATATGAGTGGTACAACCGACATCTGGGCCTGCAAACCTCGGACGCAGTCCGCACTCCCGACGGCAGTCCGCAGATGATTTTCTCGCGCCTCGACCGGGGTGAAGAATACGTTGACCATCACGTCGTTGGCTTTCAATTTGCTGTGGACGAAGGCGCACGCGTGCAACACATGGCTTTCGAGGTAGGCAACTTCGACGATTTGATGTCGGGCCACGATTACCTCAAGTCCAAGCGACGCAAACACGTCTGGGGGATTGGGCGTCACCGTCTGGGCGGGCAGATCTTTGATTACTGGGCCAACCCCTGGGGCGTCATTCACGAACACTGGACCGATACGGACCTGGTCAACGAAAACCACGAGCCAACAGACACCAGCATCGCGGACCTGAAAGACTACTGGGGCCCGGAACCCGGACCAGGATTTGTCGTCTCCCGCTGGAACTTCAAGGCTGTGCGCAACATCGCTCGCATGCTGAAAGCACGCGCTTAAAACCAAGAGGGAGACCATGGGATTATCAATGGTACGGCTCGATGCGGGCTGGGGCATACTCGAAGGTGAGAACATAGCTCTCCTTGATACACCTTATCCTTCTCATCGGGAGCTCATGCAGGCTTACTTCGACGGGCCGAGTCTGTTTGCCACCGAATCACTGCAGCGAGTAACCAGAAACTCCGCAATCTTGCAGGCACCAGTCTCTGGTGACATCCAGGTCTTCTGCCAGGGTCTCAACTACGCATCCCACCGTGCGGAAGGTGGCTCGAGTGCGAAGAAGAGTGCGGAAAAAGGTCAGAACCTGGTTTTCTCCAAACCATCTTCTTCCATCTGCGGTCCGAACGATGACATTGTCCGACCCGCCGGCTGTGAACTCCTCGATTACGAAATCGAGCTGGCACTGGTTTTGAAAAAAGACCTGCCTGCACACACACCAGTCACCGAAGACAACGTTCTGGAATACGTCGGCGGCATCGCGATCGCAAACGATGTGTCAGCTCGCGATTTCATGTTTGGTGCCCCGATGATGCAGTGGTTCAAAGGTAAGGGGCACCGCACCTTCTGTCCAACAGGACCTGTCCTGTATCTCATCGATCCGGATGAAAGGGATCTCATCAACAACCTGCAGCTGACGCTGAAACTCAACGGTGAAGTGCGACAGCTTGCGACGACTGATCAGCTCATTTTTAAACCGGGTGAAACGCTCACGGAAATCGCCTCATTTGCGGACATCAATCAGGGGGACATGCTCTTAACCGGTACCCCGGGCGGTGTCATTCTGAACGCCACACCGAAAGTGGGCCTTGCGATCCTGCTCAACTTCACCAACGACACACGTCGCAGAGAAAAACTGGTGAAGACACAGAAGTCTGTGCGTTATCTGCAGCCAGGAGACAAGCTGGAACTCGAAATCCAGGCAGTTGATGGATCCCTTAGCCTCGGGAAACAACTAAACACCGTGGTTGAGGCAACTGACAATCTCGGCTAAAGCCGCTCCTACAGGTGCGACGCATACGTCGTACGGGCGAGCAGCGGAGCGCGTACCCGCGATCCGCGGTGATGCGAACCCCGTGGGTTCGATACCGGAAGTTAATCCGGCAGGGATGCCGGGGAGGTCATGTAGGAGCGGCTTTAGCCGCGATTTCTTCAACCAATCTCTATCCCGAACTCCGCCAGCACCTCAGCAGTATGCTCCCCCAGCGTCGGCGGTTTCTGGTACAACGTTGTTGGCGTTCCGGTGAATTTGATCGGCATCGCCGCCAGCGTAATTTCCGGGTTATCACCACCCGGCTGAACCGCTTCCAGCATTCCGCGGGCTTCGACGTGCGGGTCCTTATAGATGTCCTCCATGCTTTGGACAGGTCCCAGTGGGATGTTCCCGTCGAGCTTCTCCATGATCTCGACCCGGGTATGTTGAGTGGTCCATGCGCAGATCTGCTCCTCGACCCAATCAACGTTTTTCAGGCGTGCCTCGTTACTGATGGAGCGTTCGTCCGTCATCAGATCCGCCCGCTCCATGGCTGCACATAGAAGGTCCCAGTGCCGGGGCTGCGCCACGGCAATCGCAATGCGTCCATCCCTGGTCGGGAAGAGGTCAAAGGGATAAAGCGTCAGACCGCGTTGCAGCCCGGATGGGTCAGGTTGTCCGGTGAAGCTGTAACGCGCAACCGCCATCTTCTGGAACGCCATCATGGCGTCATACATGGCAACATCCAGAAACTGCCCTTCTCCGGTACGCTGTGCGCTGTGGATAGCTGAGACAACACCAAGTGCCATCAGTGTTCCAGGAAAGATGTCGGCAAATGCCGGTGTCACAAGACCGTCATTGGCGTAAACAAGACCACCAAAACTCTGGGCCGCCGCATCGAGGCTCGGCCAGTCCGCATACGGGCTTTCCCCCGTCCGGGGGTCACCGAATCCCCGCACACACGCGTAGACGATTTTTGGATTGCGCGCCGAGATCACGTCATAGCCGAGACCCAGCCGGTCCATCACACCCGAACGCATGTTCTCGACAACAGCGTCTGCCTGGTCGCAGAGTTTTAGAAAAACCTCTTTATGGGCCTCATCCTTGAGATCGAGGCACACGCTTCGTTTGTTGCGATTGACCGCTGCAAACGGCGCTCCAAAGTCGGTACCACCCTCCACCTCTTCTTTGTAGACAGGCGCGTAGTCCGGCAGAAACGGTGGGATGTTGCGGTAACCGTCACCCGTCGGTGGCTCGATCTTGATCACGCGCGCACCGAGATCGGCAAGGAGCCCGGCGCCGTATGGCCCGGCAAGCGCCCGGGTACAGTCGATGACAGTCAGATCCTCGAGGGGTCCTCGGCGTTCCGCTTCAGCCATGATGAAACCTGTAACGATATCGAGCGCCAAGTAGAGAGTGTCAGCGAACTGAGGTCAAGGTAGCTGCTATCGCCATCGTTTGACGAATCGCGGCTAAAGCCGCTCCTACAGAGAAATCTAGCTACCTCTGTAGGAGCGGCTTTAGCCGCGATTATTTCTTGTGATTAGCCTCGCGCCGGGCACGCATCTCGGCCCGTCGCTGCCGATTCTCTGCCCCTTTCTGCAGCAGCATAGCCCGATCTTCCTCGCGTATCTCCATGTATTCGGATCGCCACGTATCGCTTCCCCAATTGTATGTCTGAACCACTGTCGAGCGTGGCGCTTGAGCAGACGAGAATAAGTCCAGAGCTGCACCCACAATTGACCGCTGCATGTCCGTCTCCCAGGGTTTGCCGCAAGGATTCCCCAGGGGAAAGTCAGTGAAAACAAATCGTGGCACACCACAGTGCTCAACAATATCGAGCGCAGATCCCAGAATGACGGTGGGGATCCCTGCGGCTTCCAGCTCGCGCGCGACCAGACTCACGGTCTGGTGACAGACGGGTCACAACGGCACGAGGAGCGCTACATCGACACCATCTTCTCTGCACATCTCCAGGATTTTCGGTGAGTCCTCTTCGATTGTTTCCCGCTGGCTGTAGGACGTGGGCGCACAGTAAAAGCGTTCGGATACTGATCCCAGCCTGCCGGCAGCCACCGCCTGCTTCAGATGTTCAACCGGAAAATAAGAGCCCAGATCATCGAGATGAGTTGCGTTTTTGTCCCACGAAAGATCGTTTGCATACAGGCGTTCCGGTGGCTCGACGGTGGATCCGCTATCCACTGCTCGTGGGTCCGTGCTTGTGCGCGCGTACGTTGCGGCCGTTGTGATGAGCCCAAGTCGCAAACTGGATACGGGCTGGCTCAGTTCTGTGAATGGCACAGAATCGAAGTGCGCCCAGGTGTACGCCTTCTCGAACCCCTGGGCTGCATAGTACTCACGGCTACGTTCCATGTAACGAACCGGTGAATTCATGTGGCTGGACTCCCTACCGTCAACGAACTCAAGATTATAACAATCATTCATACCTCTCCCGATTGGGAGATAATTCTATCGATCAAAGCATCGTCGGATTGATCAGGGAGATACCCTCGATCCAGCCTTCCCTGCACAACAGCCAGAGTACGCTCCAGGCCCTCCCGGAGGGATATCTCACACTGCCAGCCACCAAGCACGTCGGACACCTTGCTGTTGTCAAAAACGAGGCTGTTAGCCTTATCCCCCAACAACGGACCAGCCCATTCAGGCTTATGACCGGCGATGACCTCAGTCGCGACGTGACAGACGCCGAGTGTCTCACCCATCAACTCGGCTATCGTGTCGAAAATGGCAATCCAGGTCTGCGCCTCGCTGTTTGTGATGTGGTAGGTCTCTCCAAACGCCGCCGGTCTGCCAAACAGACCTACAAACGCTCGAGCAAAGTCTTCGGACCGGGTCAGCGTCCAGAGAGACTCACCGTCATCGTGGATGATTACCGGTTTTCCCGATCGGATCCGCCATGCCAGATGGACACCGTCGATCACTGTGCTGGGCAGCCTTTCCCGGTAAGTGTGGCTGGGGCGCACAATGGTTACCGTCAGCTCCGAATCGGCCAGCGCAAGCTCGCAGGCCGCCTTGTTGCGACTGTATTCCATAAAGGGGTTTTCTAACGGAACCGTTTCCGTGATCACACCGCCAGGCCAGGGTTTCTGATAAGCAGACGCGGAAGAAACGAAAACATACTGGCCACACCGCCCGGAGAACAGCTCCACGTCGCGTGCGACGTCTTCCGGACGAAACGCCAGAAACTGACAGACCACATCGTAGTCATGCGCAACGAGACGGTGGTAACTCTCGTTGTCGCGAACATCACCCTCGATCCATTCAACCCCGCTGATCCGCGGCGCTTTGCCGCGATTGAACACCGTGACCCGGTGCCCCTGATTAAGGGATTCCTCAACACACGATGCGGAGATTTCTCCAGTCCCCCCGATAAACAGAACGTCGAGCGGCTGATTACTCAACGGGGACGACATCTCCGTTTTCGATCACACGTGCCCCACCGAGCAGGTGTGCGTCCAGAAAGTGATTCACCTTCAGTGGGGCCTCTACAAACCGGACATTCCGATTTACACCATGTTTGCCTCGCGCTGCGAATACTTCACGCACACTTCCGTCGAACACGAGACGGCCATCACCAAGCCCACCGTCGTCGAGCACCTTGAGTGCATCATTTTCCTCGCATTTTGAGGCGTCCTCCTCAGACAGATTTCTGATCAGACGTCCGCGCCAGTGCCGGCACATTTCAGCGTGATAGGTCAACGCAATCATCGGCCGGATTTCATCCGAGGGATTTGGGACACCGCGGTGCCACATACGCGGGTCACGGAAACAGATACCGCCTGCAGGGATGGCCATACGTGCGGGCGGCCCCCATTTTTCAATCAGATCCGGATGCTGAGCAGGTCTTTCTCCTTCAGGCCAGGTCGTCACAGCGGTTTCGAGGTGCGTACCCGGATAAATCTCGGTTGCTCCGTTGTCCTCGGTAATCTCCGTCAGAGCCACGGAGCAGGACAGTGTGGTCGCCGGAGGCGGCCAACGCTGCCCGTCAGCTTCAGCAGATTCTCTCGATCGCCAGGAGAACGGTCGGTCGAAATGGAGCGGCTGGTGAACACTGCCGGGCAGATTGACGTTGCCGTTATAGAACCCGAGCCATGCCCCGCGACTTAAGATCCCCGAGACAATGTGTTCAATCAAGGGGTTTGCTACGAGATCTTCCTTTACATAAGGCGCGTACCGTCTGAGCCCAAGCTGTAGATGTCCCTGGCCTGTTCTCTTCTCATGTTGAGTCGGCTTGGCATGAGCGCGCACTGCGCCAACGTCTTCCAGGATGGACGCCAGAAGTAATTCGCGTGTCTCACCAGACACCAGACCATCAACCACCGCGAAACCCTGCGTCGCGATGTCACTGACAACGGCGGACAGTTTCTCGGGCTCAAGGACGCCAGTCGAACGTTCTTTGGCCGAGATTTCATACATCATGCAAGAGCGGCATGGTCAATCTGTGGCAATACATATCGCGCAAAAAGGTCACATTCTTCCCTGTGCGGGTAACCGGAGAGGATAAAAGCTTCAATTCCAAGCGCCACATAGTCTTTGAGTTTGTTCAGCACCTGATCAGGGTCTCCGACTATAGCAGCCCCACAGCCGCTGCGGGCTCTGCCTATCCCCGTCCAGAGGTTCGCCTCCGCAAATCCGTCT
>JANQFF010000252.1 GCA_028277965.1 Pseudomonadales bacterium | reverse complement strand
TCTCTGTAGGAGCGGCTTTAAGGCACCTCTACAAACCTCTCACATGCTCAGAGCTTCTCCGCGTTTTCACTACCAAGGCGTCGTGCCGCAGGTAATATCTGGATATTGCCAAGGTGCGCAACGCAGGTACAGGAAACGCGGGAAGCTCCCGTAGGGCGCGCGATAGGTTTATAGAGGTGCCTTTTAGCCGCGATTCACATGATTCAGAATGGTCGCGCCAGACCTGCTCCGATTGCTCCGTCATCAGCAGCAAATTCCCTCCATCATCCGTTTCGCTCAGGGTTTTGGTTGGTTCCCAAAGACGATGCAGCCGCTTGCACCGAACATGCCGCCAACCCCGAGACATACTGACACCTCAGCGCCTTCGACCTGCGCCGGGGCTATCCCTCTCATCTGGCGCACGCTTTCCTGCAGGGCGTACATCCCATACATCCCTGAGTGCATATAGGAGAGCCCACCTCCATTGGTGTTAACGGGCAATTTACCGCCGGGTGCTGTGTTTCTCTCCCAGATGAAATCGGGTGCTTCCCCACGGCGACAGAAACCGAGATCCTCCAGACCATAGATCGGCAGGTGTGCAAACGCGTCGTAGATCATGAGGTGATCCACATCGTCATGGCTGATACCTGCGTCCGACATCGCACGCGGCCCAGCTACGGTGAATGCTCTGCTGCTCGTCAGGTCCTCCATTTGGGAAATCAGCGGTGTTTCGACACTTTCCCCCGTGCCCCAGATGAAAACTGGTGGTTGTGCAAAATCTTTCGCCCTTTCCGCACGGGTCAGAATGAGGGCCCCACCGCCGTCTGTCACCAGGCAACACTCGAGCAGGTGAAAAGGATAGGCGATCATTCTTGACTCGAGCACATCCTCAACTGTGATCGGATCATGGAAGCTGGCGCGTGGGTTCATCGCCGCCCACTCACGTTGAACAACTGCCACCATGGCCAGCTGTTCGTGTGTCATGCCGTAGTCCTTCATGTAGCGCAACACAGGCAGAGTAAATGTCGACGGCGCCCCAAACGTTCCGAAAGGCGATTCAAACTGACCGGAAAGTGACGCCGGGTCCTGGTGCCAGGGGCCGGTGCCAACTCTCGACCTGCCACTCTCACCATGTGTGATCAATACCGTTTCGCACAGACCACTCTGCAAAGCCGCGACTGCATGCCGGACATGGAGCATGAATGAGCACCCGCCAACAGCCGTACCATCTACCCAGTTCGGCGTTATCCCAAGATAAAACGCAAGATCGGTGGGCCTGTCTCCGGCAGTCGCAACACCATCAATGTCTTTTGCGGTTATTCCGGCATCCGCCATCGCATTCAGAGCCGCATCCGCGTGCAGCATCTGTTGACTCATGTCGGGTATCCGGCCGAGTTCCGTCGTTTCGGCAGCACCGACTACCGCGATGCCCGTCATTGGGAGTCTCCTGCGGGCCGGAACACCGGCAATGAAATGTCTTCGCTGACGGACTCAAAAACCACTTCCAGCGGCATGTCCAGAACGAGCGCTTCAGGCGTCTGTTCACACTCCACGATGTTGGTCGCCATTCGTGGTCCTTCCTCGAGACTGACAATCGCAATGGCGTGCGGTTCACCCCAGGCAGGGTGCGGCCGGTGATTAATGACATAGCTCGCAAGCGTTGCTTTCCCGGAAGATTCCAGAACCGACACGGACCGGCTACTGCAGGCGGGACAGAACGGTCGGGGCGGGAAGTACACATGGCCGCAATCGTCACACTTCTGCAGCAACAACCTGCCGTTCTTACACCCATCCCAGAAATGTTGCGTCTCGGGCGTGGGCCGCGGAAGCGGGCGAGGGACTTTGTTCTCACTCATGGCTGCGCTCATGGTTGATTCCTTCTTTCTACTTAGTGTTTATGAGTCCTGCCACCTGGCGGGGCGCGCGGTCAATCCGCCCATGCGTTCAGCGAATTCTTCGAAAAGGGGTCGTGGTGCGCCAGACCACTCGAGATCATCGAAGGTTTCCTGCAACGGCACATCCGTGCGAAGCGTTGCCAGATCCTTGTAGAGAAGCGCTTCTGTCCGCTGCTCAGCCAGCACCCCAGCGAGACGTTCCGCACCCCGCACTTTAACGACCCATTCGACGTGATCATCTGGTATCGCCTCGATCGTACCATATACGTTTAACAAAGCAGCGGACGACTTTGCACCGAACCCCGGGAGACCCGGAATACCATCGGCTGTATCGCCTACCAGCGCCAGCCAGTCAGGGATACTGGCCGGAGCGACGCCGTTTCGTTCCAGTACACCCGCTTCATCGATCACGCGATCACGCATTCTGTCCACCTGAACAACAACGGGATCCCTGACACACTGACCCAGATCTTTGTCCGGGGTCATGATGCGTACCTGATCCGCCATGCCTGCGTACCGGACCGCCGCGCTTGCGAGCGCATCGTCCGCTTCGTATTCAGACATTGACCAGACCGGTATCCCGAGGACCTCGACCGCAGTCTCAACAAGATCCATCTGCGCCACGAGAACAGGGTCCATCCCCTCCCCGGTCTTGTACCCGGCAAAAAGATCGTTGCGGAATGACTCAATCGGATTGTCGAACGCAACCGCGAGGTGCGTGACACCTTCGTCGGGATCTGCAAGCAGAGCCAGGAGCGAACTCATCACTCCGGCTGTCCCTTTAACGTCCAGGCCATCGGGGGCGATTTTTCCCGGCCGTTTGGAAAAGTGCGCTCTGTACAGCTCATATGTGCCGTCAACGACGTGCAGTCTCGGCATTGGCCTCCACCCCCATGCAGACCGGGACAGTGTACCGGCCCACGCCCGGTCACAGAACCCGTGAGCCGCGCCATATTTCAAGTTAGTAAAGGGGCAGGACGCTAGTATGATGACCAGACGTCAGAGAGGAGAACACTGTGATCTGTCACGAAGTCGACTACGAGATTTTTGGTGACGACATGCAAATTGTCGAGGTTGAACTGGACCCGGGCGAGGTCGTCATCGCTGAAGCCGGCGCGATGAACTACATGGAAGATGGCATATCGTTCGAGACGAAAATGGGAGACGGTTCCAATCCTTCGGGTGGCATCCTCGATTCCCTGCTCGATGTCGGCAAACGGGTGCTCACGGGCGAATCAATCTTCATGACCCATTTTTCGAATGCCGGCAGCGGCAAAAAACGTGTTGCCTTTGCTGCCCCTTACCCGGGAAAAATCATACCCGTCGACATGGCGGAGCTCGGCGAAGAACTGATCTGCCAGAAAGACGCATTTCTGTGTGCAGCCTTCGGAACCAATCTGGACATCGCGTTTCATAAACGCCTCGGAGCCGGGTTTTTTGGCGGCGAAGGTTTTATTCTTCAACGCCTGCGGGGCGACGGTAAGGCGTTCATTCACGTGGGCGGAACAGTTGTCAAACGTGAGCTCAACAACGAAACGCTGAGGGTGGATACCGGGTGCATCGCGGCATTTACGTCCGGTATCGACTACGACATCGAGCGTGCGGGCAGCCTCAAATCGATGATATTCGGCGGAGAAGGTCTGTTTCTGGCAACGTTGAGAGGTAGCGGAACGGTGTACCTGCAGAGTCTCCCATTCTCCCGGCTCGCCGGCAGAGTCATCCAGGCCATTGCCCCTGGCGGCAAGAAGGGTGAAGGGTCAGCTCTCGGTGGCCTGGGCGACCTATTCGGCGACCGGTAACCCTCAGCGGCGGAGACAGCTTTCGTTCAGTCTCAGTTCACCCCGCGTTCAGATGCTCAGATCTAGAGTGAGCACACTGAATGGCTGAGGTGATACATGAAAACGCTGACGAACCTGATTGTCCTGGTGATTGGGCTGGGGATGAGTCTCCAGGCGAGCGCTGACCGACACGGACACTACCGCTACGGTTACACCGGTCAGCCCATCGAACTGGCGATGAAAGCCCGGGTTAATGGCGATCGCCAGATCCGTCTGAGACGACTCATCGAGAGCCATCACCGGATCGATACAAGAAATTACCTGCTCCGGTCTGTGACGATCGGCAACAAGGCGCGATACCCGGCGGCTGCCTCCCTCAGGGTTGGCAGGTACGCAACCGGCTTCCACGGTCTTCACCGGGGTGTCACACATATCAATGCGCCGCGTTCCAGGGCTCGTGGTCCCTGGATTCTCGACATCGACCAAGCGCGTGTCCGCTGGATCTCCGTGGTCCTTGAACCCATCGGTGATCACCGCCGACCCAGGCATCGTTACCGTCGTTACGCCCACGGCTGGTGGTAGACCGCTGCAGAGCCCATCAACTGATTTCTGCCGTGGTAACCTTCCGCCCAAACTGTTTCGAAACGGGAGAGCAGGTGAAAGCGGTTCATTGCACCAGACATGGCACATATCAGGATCTGGAAATAGTCGACATCCCGGAACCACCTCCCCCCGGGGCTGGTCAGGTAACGGTCGACCTCACAGCTAGGGGAATTCAGTTCAGCGACCTTGTACGATTTGCCGGTGAGTACCAGGTACAGACCCCCCTGCCGTTTGTCGTGGGCGGCGAGGCTGCCGGGACCGTGAGCGCTGTCGGCGAAGGGGTAGCGAACCTGTCGCCGGGGGATCGCGTTATCTGTCCCGGCGGCTGTGTGGAACGGGTCAACGTCAAAGCGTCGCAGACAACCCTCATTCCTGAATCGGTCGATTTCAATGTCGCCGCATCGTTTCGAAACAACTATGCAACTGCCTACTACGGGTTACAGCGAGGACAGTTGCAGGCGGGCGAAACCCTGCTGGTGCACGGATCTGCGGGTGGGGTTGGACTTGCCGCGGTCGACATGGGCAAGCTGATGGGTGCCCGCGTCATAGGCACGGCGAGTTCTGACAACAAACTCGAGGTTGTCAGAGCGATGGGTGCTGACCATGTCATCAATTACACCGATGGATTCCGTGACGCGGTCAAAGACCTGACGGGCGGTCTTGGCGCTAACGTCATATACGATCCCGTAGGCGGTGATGTATTCGACGAATCAGTGCGATGTGTCGCCCCATTTGGACGCATTCTTGTCCTTGGCTTCACCAGCGGCCGATCCGCACTGGCGAAGACCAATCACCTCCTCGTCAAAGACGCATCCGTGATCGGTTACACCGTTGGCGGTTTGCAGAGATACAAGCCCGAGCTGAGCAGGAAGAACAACGAGATCCTCCTGGAGTGGCTGGCTTCAGGACGGATTCGCCCACACGTATCACATACGTTGTCCATGGATGATATTCACGAGGGATACCGGATCATTGCCGACCGCGAAGTGATTGGCAAAGTCATTATCACAAACTGAGCCTTAGTCTCCGTCTTACCGGTTTACCCACTCATCGAGCAGCATGTGGAAGTGCCGGACTTTGGTCTCCCCGTAGTTGGCGAAGATCACCTCTGGATTGCGCATGGTCTTAAGACCCTTCTGCACCTCGGGCATGTTGACGACATCCTGGTTGAAAACCTTCGCGAGCATGCCTAACTCAGGTGCTGCCACCCAGTCATCGTCTGGTCCAAGGTGGTGAACAGGCGCTGCCGGAGGACGCTCCTCCCCGTCTTTCGTAGGCGCAAGATACATACATTCCATGATGCACTCTTCCGGATTGTCTCCATTCGGGCGGAATCGGTAAACGATCCTGTGAAACGAGCCCCATGGGTGAAAGTTCGGAAAGACAGTCAGGTATATTGAATCGAGAAGTTCTGCGTCACTGACGTTGTCCATCGTCTCACCGAGGAGCGGGCGCAGCGATTCCCTGACCGGCTCCGCAGCCACCTGGCGTAGATTCTTTCCGTCCGGAATCGGGGGTGAAGGAGCAAGTGGCAGCTCTTCTGTATCCGGAAGCTGACAACCGCCAACCCAATCACACATGTTGGTGTCAGCGTGAGTCATCGGACCTTCAACGTATGTACCGTCGGGATGGAACTTGCTCACTTCACCTCGATGGTTGGTGACGTGAACCAGACCATCGGGCATTTTTTCATACACGTGACCTGTGAGAGCGTGTCGCAGGCGTGTATACATGCGCGCCCCCTCGAGTGGCTCCCAACTCTGCTCGACATGCGGGCTCGGCGTCAAAGCCGGGGAGATTGCACGACTGTAGTTACCGAAGACATCATATTGCGTGTTGGCGTCTCCGATGGTCTCGAGAATCGTCGGGTGCGTGGCGATGACGTGGTAAGCCTCGCTGAAGGCTTCCTGGGCGATTTTCCAGTTGCACCGCAAAACCTTGGATACGTGAGCAACCTTGTGACGGCGCTCGTATGGGAGGTTGGGAAACTGGTCCGTTAAGTTTCCGAGAAACTCTTCGAGCGGACCCGCATCCGGGTCCGGGTTGATGAATACGAAACCGCCCCATCGACCGACCTGGACCTCCGGCAGGCTGTAACCGCCTTCGTCGACAGTTGGAAAATCCCACTGGCATGGTACTTCTTTGAGGGTGCCGTCAATGTCCCACGCCCAGCCGTGAAATGAACAGCGGAACTCACGTGCTCGTTTGCCACCGTGCGACTTCAGCAGCCTGCCCCTGTGAAGGCAGGCGTTGTGGAAAGCCTTGAATTCGTCTTCAGCAGTACGGACAACGAGAAATGACAAGTGCGCAATGTCGTAGACAAGGTAGTCCCCTTCCTCGGGGATGTCGTCCTCGTGACAAGCCATCTGCCACACGCGCTTCCATACCTTTTCGACCTCGAGATCATGGAATTCCCTGGAGAAATACTGCTCTGCCGGGACGATGGTTGGACCTGGAGGCAATGGGGACTGCTCGCGAAAAATCTCGGGGACAGGATGACTGTCTTCATCGAGCAACTGTTGATAGTCAATGCCTGCGGAACGATCCGTTTCTGTGAGTATTTCGACCATGCGCCTCAACCTATGTCAGTCATCGGAAACATTGACCCGCCCTTTGGAGTGGTCCAATACGTAAATTCACCTAACCTTGACCAAATCTGCTTAGAATCCATCGGATGAGGCAAATAATCAGCATCGTTACCTGCTTGCTGCTCCCCTATCCGGTCGTTGCGGGAGACCTTCCTCCACCGGTTACCAACCCGATCCAGGCACCAATCAGCAAAGGCGACATTACCGTGCGCGCGGAGAAGTACGTACGAGCACCACGTACCCAGGACCTGTACCGCGGCACCACCCACTTGCGCGGCACACCCCGCCCCCTCGCGAACAGCAACGCCTATGCCCGCCTCCAGCACATGAAACCGGTGCCGGATCACAGCCAGCGGTTTGCGGTCAGTGATTTGCGCGGGGTGCTGTACATGTCTCCGGCCGCAAGTCCGTCCCTGAGCCCGTATATAGATCTCAGGCGGGACGCGCCGGACTTTGCAAGTGCCATTTTCCCAAACGAGGCTGGCCTCCTCGGATTCGCATTCCATCCGGATTTTGACCATCCCGGCAGGCCCGGTTACGGCAAAGTGTATACGGCATATAGCGGCGAAGCCGACAGCGGCACCTCCATTTATCTCGAAGATGAGCAATCGACACACGAAAGCGTGATCCGCGAGTGGACGGCAACGGATCCACGGGCCAACCGGTTTGAGGGGACCACGCGAGAGGTTTTTCGCGTTGGGCAGTTTGCGCAGAATCACAACATCGGCAACCTGGCTTTCGACCCCACAACCCAATGGGGAGATCCTGACCATGGATTGCTGTTCTTGTCGCTCGGTGGCGGTGGCGGCGCCCTGGACCCTCAGAAGCACGGCCAGAACCCGGCAACACCACTTGCCGGACTCCTGCGGATCGATCCAACCGGCCGGGTCGGACAGCACAAAGGCCACCAGGATTACTCAATTCCACCGACAAATCCGTACCTTGGCATCCAGGGTGCGGTTCCGGAACTCTGGGCAATGGGACTCCGGCACGCCCAGCATTTTTCGTTCGACCCGGCGGGACGGTTGTTCATCAATGACATCGGCCAGATGCACATCGAAGAGGTCAATCTGGGTGTCGCCGGTGCCAACTATGGTTGGAGTGCCCGCGAGGGGACATTCAGACCCGGTTTCAGCGTGGACGGAGGGTATGCAGCCGCACTATATCCACCCGACGACGATAGCGGGTTCACGGATC
>JANQFF010000234.1 GCA_028277965.1 Pseudomonadales bacterium | reverse complement strand
CTTTAGCCGCGATTCTTCGACCTGAATTGCATTCACGGCATCCCTGCCGGTCTAACTTCAGTGCGTTTTCAACCACGGGGTCCGCGTCAACGCGAATCGCCGGTAGGCGTTTCGCTGCGAACCCGCGTGACGCATGCGTCACGCCTTTAGCCGGTTGATTAGCTGCGCTACCTCACTCAACCGCTGATCCACCTTTTGCGGCCGCTGGGAACCGAGGTGCAGGATCAGCCGGTCGACGCCAATCGCTTCGAATTCAGCCAGGGTCTCGGGGTCGGAACGCGATGGCGTGATGACAATTTCGAAATCCTTCGGATCCCGGCCTTCGTTGTCGAGAAGCCCGTGAAGGCTCTCGATGATCGGTTTTGTCATGGCCGCGTCCATCTGGAAGCCGTACCAGCCATCACCGTACCGCGCCGCCCTTCTCAAACCCGCAGGTGAATGCCCGCCAACAATGATCGGTATGTGAGGGTTCTGGACGGGTTTGGGATCCATGTGACACGGCGCCAACTGGAAGTGGTCGCCTGAGTAGCTGGCGGTGGGTTCGGTCCAGAGCAGCTTGACGAGTTCCAGGAATTCATCGCTGCGTTTGCCGCGATCTTTCCAGCTGTAGCCGCTTGCAACCACTTCCTCTTTACACCAGCCAACACCGATTCCGAAATCGATCCTCCCACCCGTCAGCCAGTCGAGGGTTGCAAACTCCTTGGCGGTGTAGACCGGATTTCGTTGGGAAATGAGGGTAATGCCTGTGCCGAACCGAAGACGTTCGGTGATACCGGCCATGTAGCCAAAGGTGGCCACCGTGTCGAGCATCCCACCCCCTTCCGGCACCGGGATTTTGCCGTCAGCGGAACCCGGGTACGGAAACTCCATTTCATCGAAGAGCACAACATGCTCACCCATCCAGATAGATTCGACACCAATGTCTTCGCATCGCTGTGCAAGGTCGCGGATCATCGTCCGGTCTGCAATTGGGGACATGAATGTAGCAAATAGACCGATCTTCATTGTTACTCCGTGTGTTGATGATCCTGTTTTATGAATTCAGCGCCTTTTTCAGCAATCATCACCGTTGGTGCGTTTGTATTGCCTGACGTGATCTGGGGCATGATGGAAGCATCGATGACCCTTAACCCCCTGATTCCATGCACATTGAGCCGGTCATCGACCACCGCAAGCGGGTCACTGCCCATCTTGCATGTTCCGACGGGGTGGAAAATGGTGGTCCCGAGATTGCGCGCAGCATCAGCTAACTCATCATCCGTCCTGGCGTCAGGTCCGGGCTTCAGTTCCACTGGGTTGAACGGTGCCAGGGCTTCCGCCTGCATGATACGTCGCGTGAATTTGAGTGACTTCACCGCCACGTCGATGTCCTCCTCACTGGAGAGATAGTTCAGCTTTATCGCCGGGGCATCCATCGGATCTCTGGATCGAAGTCGGATGTGGCCTCGACTGGTCGGGCGCAGATTGCAGACGCTAGGCGTGATGGCGTTGTATGAATGCAGCGGTTCGCCAAACTTCTCCAGGCTGAGCGGCTGCACATGCCACTCGATGTTGGGGGTTGCCTGGTTCTCATCGCTCATGGCGAAGGCGCCGAGCTGTGAGGGTGGCATCGTGAGTGGCCCTGTATGACGCGTGAAGTACTCCAGGCCCATCATGGCTTTCCCCCAGAGCGTTCTGGCGCGCTGATTGAGCGTAACCGTGTTTTCAACCTGGTATATGGTCCGGATCTGCAGATGATCGTGCAGATTCTCCCCGACGCCGGCAAGCGGGTGGGCGACATCAATGCCGAAGCTGGCAAGCTCATCCGGCGGGCCGATGCCCGAGAGCTTCAGGATCTGGGGCGAGCCGATGGATCCGGCTGACAGGATGACCTCACGGTTCGAGTTGAAGGTTGTCCTGCCTGACGGTGTGTGCGCCACGAGACCTGTGATTTGGTTGCCGGTTTCGTTTTGAGTCAGTAGCAGTCGCTCAACGTGAGTTTCCGTGCTGATCGTCAGGTTAGGGCGTGTTTTGGCGGGGTTGAGAAAAGCGTGGGCCGCGCTCCACCGCCGACCCGCACGCTGGTTCATCTGGAAATACGCGTTGCCGAAATTGTCACCCCGATTGAACTCTTCGATTTTGGGAATACCGCATTCTTGCGCCGCGTCACGCCAGGCATCCAGGATTTCCCAGTTGACCCTGCGCTCTTCCACCCTGAGCTCGCCTTCGTCTCCGTGGAATTCATCAGCGCCGTGTTGGTAGCTTTCAGATTGCTTGAACACGGGCAGAACGTCGTCCCAGCTCCAGCCCGTGTTTCCTAGTTGCGCCCAGTAGTCGTAGTCGGACCGTTGTCCGCGCATGTAGATCATTGCGTTGATCGAAGAGCAACCGCCGAGCACTTTACCGCGGGCATACCCGATCGTTCGGCCATTCAGGCCCTCATCGGGTTCCGTCATGAAGCACCAGTCGGTACGCGGATTTCCGATCGTATAGAGGTATCCGACGGGGACGTTGATCCAGAAATAAGTGTCCCGTTTACCAGCTTCGATGAGGAGAACCGATTTTGTTGAGTCGGCTGAAAGACGGTTGGCAAGCAGACATCCGGCGGTACCCGCGCCGATGATGATGTAGTCGAATTCCTGCACACTTCCCCCTGGGTGAAGTGTGCAGGATAGCAGATCAGGCTGCGGCGATTGCCTCGGACCGGAGGGTCGAGTATTGAACAGGCTCCGGGATTCTGAGCGCCTGGCGTACCTCGTCAATCGGCTGTGTCAGAAGGTATTCCCAGTCCTGGGCCGGTAGCCACGCGGCATTTTTGCCGTCACGGTAGGCTTGATAGGCAGCCCGGAAAACACCGCGACCGTAGGTCTTGGACAGTTCGAGACATCCGGCGAGGCAGATGATGCCGATACCCCGGTTGCGGCTCTGTGCGTAGGTAAACGCAAGGAGCAACGCTTCCCCGAGTTCATCGCGGCCATAACGCGTCAGTGTATGCCAGAGGTCATGCATATCTCGTTGACGGGTCGCAAACAGCGCGAAACTCGGGCCGTTCTCGGCGTAGTCGATTTCTTCACTGGCCTCTACCAGGCCGTCAGCGGTTAGATTTTCAGTCTGAACGAAGTTCAGGTAGTGGCGGGCGAGACTCTGCGCTGGCAGTTCAGCCAGAGCTTCCCGGTTGTTGAGCGTATCCAGCAGGTTACGCTTCTCACGCAGTATCATGCGGCCCGTGGCTGTGTTGGTGAAACGGCGAAAACCCCGGTCCAGGGCGGAACCGGACAACGCCCGTATGACGGTAAACACCTCGTGGGTCTGCTCCGGATCCGCTATCAGGCGGCGCAGGGCCTGGAAAGCGGCAATTGGTTGCATGCGTTGTTTGGCCATGAATCCTCTCCGTCTGTTGCCAGTCTTATCAACATTGATGTAGATAACGGGTCGCACTATACCGTTATTAACATTGATGTCAATAAGAAAATGCTGGCTTTGCGGGAGAGGTCAGCTTTTAATAGCACGTTTTTTCAAAACGGGCTGAACAATGGCCGGAAAACGGCGTCGAACGGCGGAAGAATCGAGATCGTTGATTCTTGAGACCGCTGCGCAGAGATTGAGGAAGTATGGGCTTGAAGGCCTGAATATCACTGGTGTCGCCGAAGATGCAGGTATATCCCATGCCACGCTGATCCATCATTTTGGTTCCAGTGGTGAAATGCGTGATGCTCTGGCAGACAAAATGACATTCGACCTGATCGGCGATCTCGTCCGAGCGATGGAGTCGCCGAACGTGTCGCCAACTGAACTCACCCGGAATGTGTTTGCGGCCCTCGCGGAAGGGGGTCACGCGAAGCTGCTCGCCTGGCGGGCAATTGAGCAATCGGGAGAATCAAGGGATCTGACAGTGGTTCGTGAACTCTTCGACCGCCTGTTGGCAACAACTCAGAAGGTTGTTCAGGCAGACACACGTGAGTCGCTGCAACACTACATCCTGCTTATCGGAACGGCGGCAATCGGCTTTGGGATCGCAGGTGAGGTCCTCGCGGATCTGCTTGGCATGTCGGAAGACACGGTGCAGGAGTTCCCAGCCTGGCTCACCCAGCACATAAACTAACTCTTGTCCGGGGTTAGGGTCCCATGCAAAAAAAACCCCGGATTAACCGGGGTTTTCTCATTGAGCTTCGAAGTTAAGCCGCTTCGATATCGAAGTTCTCAAGCTGATCGAGCGCGTTGCTCAATGCTTTGTAGAACAGCTCCGGATTAAAGTCGTCCTCCAACAAGTCTTCCAGATCTTCTTTCTCGAATTGTTCTTTCAAATCACTCATATCACACTTCCCTTTGTTAGTACTCATCCGGTGAAGTGGGATATTAGGTGACCCGGTTTAGACCTCCGTGAACTGGTTCACTTTTTTGTTATTTCGAGCGTTAGAGCATTTCTCCCGCAATCAGCTCCAGCGCTTCCGGCTGTTGACAACCGAGCAGCATTGAAGCGACGTGGCCCTGTGTGCCGGCCTGTTTCCAGCGAGCCAGACGTTCACGGATGCGTTCCGCCGGTCCAACCAGGTGGCAGGCATCGATCAGCTCCGCGGGAACAGCAGCTGCAGCTTCGTCCTTCTTTCCTGACAGGAAGAGGTCCTGGATTTCCACTGCCGCGTCCTCGAACCCAAGTGCTTTCGCGTAATTGTTATAGAAGTTCTTGTCGCGAGCTCCCATTCCGCCGATGTACAACGCCATATTCGCCCGGATAGGCATCATGCATTTCTCGACGTCATCACCCATAACAACCGTAACAAACGGTGAAACCTCAAACTGTGTCAGGTCCTTGTCACCCGCTGCGGCAAATCCTTTCTCGATGGGACCCTGGAAAACGGAGTATTTCTCCGGATCCATCCAGATGGGGAAGAAACCGTCACAAACCTCAGCTGCTGCCGCGACACCGTTAGGTGTGATGTTTGCTGCGAATATCGGAATGTCTTCCTCACAATGCAGAATACTCTTCAGTGGCTTGGCAAATCCGCTCGCGCCTTCACCTGTGTAAGGGAGTTGGTAGATTTCGCCGTCGTATGTTGCCGGTGCCTCCCGCGCAAAGATCTGCTTCATGATCTGGACATACTCTTTGAGGCGTGTGATTGGCTTACCGTAGGGTACGCCGTGCCATCCTTCGATGACCTGCGGTCCGGAAGCACCGAGCCCCACGATAAATCGGCCGCCGGACAACTCCGCCAGGCTCATGGCAGTCATGGCTGCCATTGCCGGAGTCCGTGCAGGCATCTGCATGATCGCGGTTCCAACTTTGATTTTCTCGGTCTGCGCCAGTATCCAGGCGGCCGGGGTTACAGCATCGCCACCCCACGCTTCAGCTGTCCAGACGGAATCGTAGCCCAGCGATTCAGCGTGCCTGATGGCCTCCAGGTTGATGTTGACTCTGGCGCCGATGCCGCCGCCAAGAATTCCTAGTTTCATGTGATTCTCCTGATGTGTCTAAGAGTGTGAATTAACGTCCTTCGAATACAGGCTGGGTTTTTTCGACAAAAGCTTTAGCCGCATTCTTGTGATCATCGCTGAGTCCTGAGTGCACGTGATGGGTAGCCTCGAGGTCGAGACATTCAATAGCGTCTGCGCCCTGGGCAACACGATTGAAGTTCTCTTTCATGTACCGGTAAGCAATCGGCGGACCGCTGGCGAGACGACGTGCGAGATCCATCGTTGCAGACTCGAGCTCGTCAGCGGGAACGACCTGATTTGCGATACCCAGGCGCAGGCATTCTGCGCTGTCGACCCGGTCTGAAAGGTAGTAGATCTCGCGGGCTTTACCCTGTCCGACCAGGTTGGCCAGAAAATAGGTGCCGCCATAATCGCCGCTGAATCCGACTTTGGCAAAAGCGCTCGTGATAAACGCCGTATCCGCCATGATCCGCAGATCAGCGGCCAGAGCGAGGGACAAACCCGCCCCCGCTGCGGGCCCGGGCAGGCTAGCAAGAACCGGTTTTGGCATGAGGTGCATCCGTCCTGCTGTATTTCTCTGATTGAGCCTCTGATTGTGAATACGCTCATCCAGGGTTGCGCTGCGCCCGCCGCTACCGGCATCACCGCCGGAAGCCATGCCTTTAACATCTCCCCC
>JANQFF010000232.1 GCA_028277965.1 Pseudomonadales bacterium | reverse complement strand
GGTCACCGGTCCGAGCGAACGCCTCGCCAGAGTCATCCTGCACGGTCTTAAAGGCCCGATCAGTGTGGGTGACGAAGCCTGGGACGGCGTCATGCCCGGTCATGCTGCGATGCCTGATTTCACCGATGAGGTAGCCGCTGGATTAATGACCTTTCTGGGCCGTTCCTGGGGTCACACCCAACGTGCGGTGGAACCGGACTTCATGACAGCTATCCGGGAGACTGAAGGTGCCCGTGATCTATGGACTGGTGCGGAGCTGGATGAGCTGGACGTCAACACCCACTACCGCGCATACACGGGACGCTTTGGCGGCCCGGGTATGGTACTCGAGTTCGGCTATAACGGGCGGGAGCTGACAGTGACGTCCCCAATTTTCAACGGGCCCATGCTCGAGACCAAGGAAGACCACTTCCTGTTTGAACCAAGAGACCTCCAACTGGAGTTTGTCTGGAACGATGGCGCGGTGAGCGGTGTCCGGATGGCTACTGAAAGCGGTGGTGTTGAGCTGCCTCGTATGCAGGGATAGTGCAACATGAGAATAGGCGTTATTGGGCTCGGCAACATCGGGCGCCAGCACGCTGAGCTGATCCAGAGTGGGCGTATCCCGGGTATGGAGTTGGCTGCGGTTTGCTCCCGGAGGGGCACTGACGAGTTTGGTGTCCCGTCTTACTTCAGCCTGGAAGAGATGGTCGCGTATCCAGGTCTCGATGCAGTTCTGATCGCCACACCGACAAATGATCATCCAGCCATGGTGAAGACTGCACTTGCAGCAGGTCATCATGTGCTCGTCGAAAAGCCGTTGGCCATGTCAGCCGGACAGGCGCGAGAACTCGCGGAGGTTGCCGGTGACGGTCAGGTGATGTGTGTGATGCTGAATCAGCGTTACCACCCGGTCTATGCGGCTATCAAGAAACTTCTCGACAGCAACGCGATTGGTGACCTGATGCGTTACAGCTGGACGATGACTGCCTGGTACCGGCCGGACATCTATTACCAGGTAAGTGAGTGGCGCGGTACATGGCGGGGCGAAGGTGGAGGATTACTCATCAACCAATGCATCCACAACATCGATGTGCTGCAGTGGTGGCTGGGCCTTCCTGACACGGTTTATGCGATGGCAGGATTCGGCAAGTACCACAACATCGAGGTGGAGGATGAGGTGACGGCACTCTTCACCCACAGCAGTGGCGTGACCGGCACACTGATCGCGTCGAGTGGCGAAGCGCCCGGGATCAACCGGCTGGATCTCGTTGGGGATAAAGGGGTGATCAGTTTCGACGGGGAAACGTTGTCGCTGCTGGAATCGGCCGAAAGTACATCCCAACATCTCAGAAATACCGACGAGATGTTTGGAATGCCTGAGTTCAGACCAGGTGAGATATCTCTCGATGAGGTTGACAGCCAGCATGCAGCAGTCCTGCGCGACTTCCTTAAGGCCGTGGAAACAGGCGAGCCCCCGGACACGGGCGCGATGGAAGGATTGGGATCCGTCACGCTGGCCAATGCCATACTGCTCTCAGCCTGGACAGGTTCAGCCGTTACCCTCCCGCTGGATGAAACTTTGTATGAAGAGGAGCTGTCGTCTCGGGTCGCCTCGTCCGGGTTACGCGAACCCATACAGGCAGATGTCAAAATCGACATGGATAAGTCCTACCGATGAGCCTGCTGGACGATATTCGCCAGGGTGGGCCGGGCTGGCTGCAGGGCGCGATGACGCTTGGCGGCGGGTCGGCCATCACGTCTCTGACCATCGGTGCGGTCTATGGGTATGAGTTTCTCTGGATACAGCCGGTATCGATGATCATCGGCTGTGTGATGTTGTTTGCCCTGTCACATCAGACGCTGTCAACTGGCGAACGTCCGTTTGCAGCAATGAAGAATCACTTCTCGCCGTTACTCGCATGGCTCTGGGCGCTGGCTGCACTGGCGTCGAGCATCATCTGGGGATTTTCCCACTATCCGTTGAGCGCAGGGATGCTCGAGGAGGCGGTCCAGGTAGTCAGCGGCTTCGAACTCAAAGGGGAATCGGAAGGAACAGCGCGCCAGGTTTATCTCTTCTGTCTTGCTGTGCTTGTCTGGATCGGGTGTGCGTACACGGTATGGCACTACAGCAAGGGTGAACGTGCCGTCAGGTTGTTTGAAAACGGCGTCAAGATACTGAGCGGGCTTGTGATCGTGAGCTTTGCCTGGGTTGTCATCAACGCGAGCCTGGATGGCAGACTCGACTGGTCAAAGGCATTGCTGGGATTCGTTCCCAATTCCCTGCCTTCCGACGCCCTGGGCGTGACCACGCTGATGGCAGCGCTTGGGACAGCGGTGGGTATCAACATGACGTTTGTCTACGGCTACACGCTTTTACGCAGAGGATGGGGGCGAGAACAGCGGGCGCTCGCCCGTGTCGACATCGTGCTGGGGCTGGTGATTCCGTATTTTGTCGTCACGAGCCTGGTCAGTATTAGTGCAGCTGCCATGATCTATGGGGGGGATGTTGCAGTTGAGAGCAGACTGGCTCCCGCAAGTGCTGGCGAGATGTTCGCCAGCGCCGGTCTTGGCGATCTCGTGGGTCGTCTTGTTTTTCCAGTTGGGGTTTTCGGCATGGCGGTGGGATCGCTTGTCATGCATATGCTCACATGTGGTGCAGCTGCGATGGAGATGTTTGATCTCGAAGAGGATTCCCTGAAGTACAGGCTCGCCTGTCTTCTCCCCACGCCAGCGGTGTTGGGTGTGTTCCTCTGGGCAAGCATGGGTCCTTACGTCATTCTGCCGACCTCCGCGATTTGCGGCCTGCTTCTGCCGATAGCGTATGTCGGCTGGCTGGTACTGAATAACCGTGAGGGGTATCTGAAGGAAGCGATGCCCGTAGGTGGCCGACAGGTAGCCTACAATGTTGCCATGGTCATATGTATCGTCACGGTTCTCTTGAGCGTGCTCTACAGCACGTCTGTGGGACTCGGTCTGATATGAGCTCTTTATGGGCATAGATGATGGCGCCAACTATGCGCCGGAGGGTACCGCCCGGGCGGTGGTAGAGCCTGGCGAGTTCAAGTTTGCGGTTGCCTGTCTCGACCACGGTCATATCAATGGCCAGACGAACGGTCTGATCGAAGCTGGTGGCACGCTCACACACGTATATGATCCCGACCCGAAGAAGGTGTCCGATTTCTGCGACCGCTATCCTGCTGCGGCCCCGGCAGACAGCATCGAAACGCTTCTGGAGGACACAGAACTCGCTCTGATCGCTTCGGCTGCAATCCCGAACCGACGTGCAGCGCTCGGGTTGCGGGTTTTACGCTCGGGTAAAAACTACTTCACCGACAAGTCGCCTTTCACGACGCTGGAGCAGTTGGCTGAGGTTCGTGCGGTTGTCGAAGAAACCGGCCAGCGTTATTTCGTCTATTTCTCTGAACGCCTCCACAACGAGGCGGCCTGGCGCGCCGGGGAGTTGATACATGACGGCGCAATCGGTGAGGTCCTGCATGTGACCTGCCTGGCGCCACACCGCCTTTCAGCCGCAACCCGGCCAGAATGGTTTTTCGATAAAGAGGCCTACGGCGGCATCATTACGGACATTGGGTCACACCAGGTCGAACAGTTCCTCACGTATGCAGGCTGTGATGACGCCACCGTCAATTTCGCCCGGGTGAGAAACTGTACCCACCCGGAGTATCCGGGGCTGGAAGACTTCGGTGAGTTTTCGCTCACGGGATCCACTGGGGCAGGATTCTACAGTCGGGTCGACTGGTATACGCCGGATGGTCTCGAGGTGTGGGGTGACGGCCGAACGTTTATTGTCGGGTCGAAAGGCACGCTTGAAGTGCGTAAATACGTAGACCTTGGACGCACCGCACCTGCCTCGCGCATACTATGGACAAATGCGGACGGGACAGACGTGATCGATTGTCTTGGCGAGATCGGTTATCCGTTTTTCGGCCAGATGATTCTCGACAGTCTGCATGGGAGTGAAAAAGCAATGAGCCAGGCCCACATCTTCAAGTCCGCGGAAATCAGTATGCGGGCTCAGGAATTAGCAGACACCGGCGAGAGAGAATGAGTGAAGTAAAGCTCGAACCAATCGGATCCCAGGAACGCCTTTATGCGAAGGTTGCTCGGCGCATCGCTGAGCTGATCGATCGCGGTGATGTGAGCGCGGGTGAGAAACTGCCGTCCGAACGCGACCTTGCGGAGATGCTCCAGGTAAGCCGGCCTACGGTACGGGAAGCCATGATCGCCCTCGAGGTCTCGGGGATCATCGAGGTCAGGACGGGTTCCGGGATCTATGTGTCTGACAAGAAATCCAACGCACCTTCGTTCTCAGATGCAGGGGTCGGTCCATTCGACATTCTGGAAATGCGCTCGCTTGTCGAACCGGAAGCCTGCGCGCTTGCTGCTCAGCGCATCACCAGCGAACAGCTCGACCGGTTGTCGGCACTCTTTGCGGAAATGGAAGAGAAGAAAGGTACACCGGAAATGGAGGCAGTTGATCGCCGCTTCCATGAATTGATCGCCGAGTCGACGGAGAACGCGGCTATTGCCAATACAGTCAATTGGCTATGGGAGCTGCGCAGTCAGAGTGGGCTGAGTGCGGGTTTCCATCGTCTTATTATCGAAGAAGGTGTGTTTCCGGCGCTTGAAGAGCACAGGGCGATACTTGAAGCGCTCAGACGTGGGGATGCCGGGGGCAGCCGGGAAGCGATGCGCCAGCATCTTGAAGCGGCAACGGCGGCCGCCGCGACTCACTTCGAAGATCGCGGCTAAACTACAGAGCGGTCCTGTACCTCTGTAGGAGCGGCTTTAGCCGCGATTCTCCCAGGACTGAAGATGTGTCAGATGGGTCAGCGCGGTTTCTTTGATCAGTCGTATCCCGGATGCCAAGACCTGCGTATAACCTGAAACGGTTTGTATGGTTACACCGATAAGCATCCACAGACACCTCAACCGCCTTCAACAGAGCAGGCCATCGCGGCTAAAGCCGCTCCTACAGAGGTAGCAAGATCGAAG
>JANQFF010000213.1 GCA_028277965.1 Pseudomonadales bacterium | reverse complement strand
TATCACCCTGCTCCCGGGCGTCACCTAGGTGGACGTCAAAAATGCCCGTCCGTACGAGATATCCATAGAGGTTTCCGAAACCTCGCTACGCCGCAATGGCCTCACCTTCGACCAGGTAGCACGCGCCGTGAACCGTGGCTCCCTGGACCTCCCGGGTGGATCGATTAAAACCCGTGCAGGCGAAATCCTGCTTCGTACCAAGGGGCAGGCTTATTGGGGTGAGGAATACGAAAATCTCGTGGTCACGACCCGGCCCGATGGTACCCGCCTGTACCTCAAAGACGTGGCCACTGTAGTAGACGGTTTCGAAGAGACCGATCAGTCACTGCGATTCAATGGCAAGCCGGCTGCGTTAATCGAGGTTGCAAGGATAGGAGAGCAGGACCTCGAGCACATCAGCGCATCGGTCAAACAATTCATTCAGGAAGTGCAGCCACGTTTACCTGACGGTGTCGAACTCACCATCTGGAATGACGGCGCTACCATTCTCGAGGACCGGCTATCGACATTGCTCGACAGTGGCCGTCAGGGTTTTCTGATGGTGCTGATCCTGCTGGCTTTGTTTCTCAGGCCTCGCCTCGCTTTCTGGGTGAGCATCGGTGTACCTGTCGCGTTTATGGGGGCTTTGTTCCTCATCAACACCGTAGGATTATCCATCGACGCCATTTCCACATTTGGGTTCATCCTGGTCCTCGGCATTCTCGTTGACGACGCCATTGTGGTGGGAGAAAGCGTTCATTCGCGTCACCAGGAGGGGCTGGCGCTCCTACCGGGGGCAGTTGAGGGCGCACAACGCGTCACCATTCCCGTTACCTTCGGCGTGTTCACCACCATCGCCGCATTTCTGCCACTACTGTTCGGCATGGGGTTCTTTGGCCAGGTCATGGGGGTGATCTCCACAACTGTCATCTGCTGCCTGATCTTTTCCCTCGTCGAGTCCCAGATGGTGTTGCCCGCACACCTGGGGCACACAAAAATGGAAACGCCTACAGCCGAAGTTGGTCTGATGCTTGTGCCGATCATAGCGATCGCGCTGATTGGTTTCGCCTGGGACGTCCGCTCCTATATCGCGCTCGCTATAGCGGTCGCCGCAGTTGTCATCGCTTTACATAGCGCAGGGCTGTTCAAACCCATGGCCATCAAAGTCATCAGTCTCCAGAACCGCTTTGCCAGAGGTCTCGAGAAACTGATCGCTACCGTGTTCAGGCGTGCAGTGGTCAAAGCTGTCGCCGCGCGCTATATCACCGTATCGATTGCTTTTGTGGCGTTACTCTCCGCAGTGGCAATTCTGATCAGCGGACGCCTGCCTTTCTCCTTTTTCCCACCGGTGGCATCAGACCAGGTTGCAGCGCAGCTGACGATGCCGCTCGGGACGAGCGCCAACGTGACCAATCAGGCTATCGAGAAACTCGAGGCTTCCGCAGGAGTGCTGAAAGCCCGTTTGAATGAACAATACGCCGATGCGCCACCGGTGCTGCACATCATGGCCGCAATCGGCGACCAGCCCAACTCCGGCGGACCACCCTCTACGTCTGGCCCTGCTGCCGGGGGCGCTCCAAAAGGTCACCTGGGTCAGGTGACAATGCAGTTAACCCCCAGCGAAACACGTGCGTTGGGTACACGCGAGATCGCTGATATGTGGCGTGAGTTGAACGGGCCCGTTGCGGACGCGGTTGAACTGAAATTCAGCTCGAGCCTGTTCAGTGTCGGGAATGACATCGATATCCAGTTGGAAGGTGATGATGTCGAGGAACTCCGCCAGATTGCAGCTGCGCTCCGGTTCAAGCTGGCCGAGTATCCGGGCGTCGTCGATATTTCAGATTCATTCCGTTCCGGCAAACAGGAGCTGAAACTGTCGATACTGCCTTCAGGCGAGGCTCTTGGTTTGTCTCTCGGGGATCTCGCCCGCCAGGTCAGGCAGGCTTTTTATGGGGAAGAGGCCCAGAGGATCCAGCGTGGCCGCGACGACGTTCGTGTGATGGTCCGCTACACCGAGGAGGAACGCCGGACACTTGCAGCCCTGGACAAGATGCGCATCCGTACACCATCCGGGGCTGAGGTGCCTTTTGCAACGGTCGGGGAAGCGACCCTCGGGCGCGGGTTCTCGACAATCCGCCGTTCTGAGTCCCGCAGGGTCGTCAACGTCATCGCTGATGTGGACCGGACACAGATAACGGCAAACGAGGTGCTTGCGGATCTCCGCAACGGACCGATCCAGGAGATCATGGCACCCTACCCCCGCGTTTCTTACCGTTTGGAGGGCGCCCAGGCCGATCAGGCTGAATCCATCGGCAGTCTGATCCCGCTGTATGCCCTGGCGCTGTTTGTGATTTTCGCGCTCCTCGCCATTCCGCTGAAATCCTACGCGATGCCACTCATCATCATGAGCGTTATCCCATTTGCCTTCATGGGTGCGATCTGGGGACACCTCATCATGAAAACCTTTGGCTATGTGTCGGGGTTGGCAATGATGTCGATGCTGGGGGTCACCGCTGCATCGGGTGTTGTTGTTAACTCGAGCCTGGTTCTCGTGCACAGTGTGAACCACCGTCGTCAGAGAGGTGAAGGCATGCTGGATGCGGTTATCGGGGCATCCGTATCGCGCTGTCGGCCGATCATCCTGACGTCCCTGACAACTTTTGTCGGCTTGTCACCACTAATGATCAATACCAGCGTTCAGGCCGTGACCCTGGTACCGATGGCTGTGTCCCTGGCGTTTGGTGTGCTCTTCTCGACGGTAGTGACACTGTTTGTCGTGCCGTCCGGCTACCTCATCATCCACGACATTGGCGAGCGCGTGCGGCGGATGTTCGATTCGACGTCTCGCGCGATTACGCAGGATTAATCGCGGCTAAAGCCGCTCCTACAAAGGTAGCTAGCTCTGTAGGAGCGGCTTTAGCCGCGATTCTCAAAACAATCTGTCACTGGCGAGTTTCGCGCCTTCACTTAACGCCGCAAGCTTCGCCCACACCACATCCTCGGCCACATCCCGGAAACCAGCGCTGGTTTCGAAACCACAGTCGGTACCTGCGATGACGCGAGTGGGGTCACCGAGGGTGGTCGCTACCTGCTCGATGCGGTCCGCCACAACTTCCGGGTGTTCCACGTAGTTTGTGGTGGTATCGATCACACCGGCAACAACCAGCATATCGCCCGGTAAGGCGTCAGGCGTGAGCAGCTTATATTCGTGAGCATGGCGCGGGTTGGCCATGGACAACATGAGAGCACCCACATTCGCCTCTATCAGGCTGGGAAGAATGGTCTCCAGGGGTACGTCCAGGTCATGCGGACCGTTGTAGTTGCCCCAGCAGACATGCATGCGCACCTGCTCTTTGGGGATATCTGCAAGAGCGATGTCCATTGCGCTGATCACTTTGTCGACAAATCTGACAAACACCTCATCACTCTCGTCCTTGAAGTATGTGTGGCGTTCCATCGCCAGATCCGGGCAATCGAGCTGCAATATATGCCCCGCTTCGACAATCGCCCGGTATTCAACAACCAGCGCATCAGCCAGGGCATCGACATATGCATCGAGATCTTCGTAGTGGGTGTTTTCCATCGCCGCAGCAATTATTCCGGGGGACGGTGCGGTGACAAAGGTTTCCTCAAACTGGCACCCGGACTCATCAAGGAGGTCGGCAAACTCACGAAGCTCTTCATCGAGGGGTTCACGATTCACATAAGCAACTTCGCCTATCGCCTGCGGTGCCGCCGTCAGGTTCACACCACCCGTATATTGAGGGAGTTTGAGTGCCAGCCATGCCGGGTAACGCACCATGTCACCAAATGTGGGCCGGTTACTCACGCCACCAAATCCACTCATACGGTGCTGCACGTACGTGAAGAAGCTTTCCCGCGCCTGTTCACCGTTGTTGGAGATATCCACCCCCGCATCCGCCTGGCGGCGAATCACGTCGAGGGTCGATGCTTTCGCTTCTTCGTGCAGCTCAGTCAGATCCTCTAAAGGCTCTTGGCTGTTTGCGGTTTGTAGTTCAACCAGCTTTTCGGACCGCGGGAGGCTACCCGCGTGGGTTGTCAGAATGCGCGAGGTACTCTTTTTCATTGCGATTTAATAAAGTGGTTTCAAACAACCATACCGGGAATGGACATGCCACTGAATACCGCCATTGTTGGCTCGAGCACGAGAACCCTGAGCCACGAAGTGGACGCACGCTGGCTGATGGCATACGCCGCAGGCCTGAGCGACCTTAACCCGGCTTACATGGATACGGAAACAAATACAGTGATCGCACACCCGGTCTTTCCCGTGTGTGTCGAATGGCCTGTCATCCTGAGCACGCGGGAAATCGCCGCTCAAAGCTCACTCAAACCTGAAGAGGGTGCCCGTGGGGTACATGCCGCTCACGACCTGCATATACATGCCCCTATCGAAGCGGGTGACACCCTCGAGACGACAGCAACCATGATCGGCGCCAGAGCCATCAAACCCGGCGCGGTCTACACGATGCGCCTGGACACCGTTAACGCCGCTTCTGGCAAGATCGTCTCACAGACCTACCAGACCGGGATCTACCGGGGCGTTGAAGTGATGGGGGAGGCAGCAGAGGAAGAGCCACTACCGCCACTGCCTGCAATGACTGACCCTGCAGGCGGAAGCTCATTCGAGATCTACGTACCTGGCGAGGCAGCCCACACTTACACTGAATGCGCCCGCATCTGGAATCCCATCCACACTGACCGTGCGGTTGCGTTAGCCGCCGGTTTACCTGACATCATTCTGCACGGCACCGCGACGTTAGCCCTCGCCGTTACACGCATCGTCAACGAGTATGCGGGCGGTGACCCGCGGCGGGTGACGAGGCTGGGTGGTCGTTTTGCGGCGATGGTCCTGATGCCCTCTACAATCACCCTGCAGGCGCACCAGTCTGAAAACGTCATCTCCTACCAGGTGCTGACCGAAGACGGACAAACCGCCATCAGCCAGGGATTTGTCGTCATGGGAGATGCTTCATGAAAAAACTGCTCGTACTCCTTTTTCTTCCCATGAGTGCAATTGCAGATGAGTGCACAGATCTCACCCGCCTTGAACTCACAGACGCGACCATCCAGGAAGTCGAACTTGTCCAGGAACCCGCCCCACATTGCAAAGCCAGAGGCTTCATTGGCGGTAAAATCGGGTTTTCCCTCTGGCTTCCGCTTGATTGGAACGGCCGATTTGTCATGGGTGGCGCCGGTGGTTTCGTTCGTCCCGAAGACAACCAGGCCATTACGTTCTCAGCAGGCAGCGTGCTGACCAGCGGCTATGCAACCGCCTCAAGTGACACTGGACACCAGGGGCACGGCCTCGATAATTCCTGGGGACTCAATAACTTAGAAGCTATTGTTAACTACGGGCATCTTGGGATGCACCGAACCGTCGTCACCGCCAAACAGGCAATTGAAGCCCATTACGACCGGGCTCCGGAAAAATCCTTTTTCGTGGGGTGCTCGAATGGTGGTCGGCAGGCCCTGCACGAAGCGCAGCGTTACCCCAGTGATTTTGACGGCATCGTCGCCGGTGCCCCGGCGCTGGACTTCACGGGGGTTGCAAGTGCGTTTGTCGCCATCACCCAGGCCATGTACCCGGATCACGATTCCCTGAGTTCGCCGCTGGTCACCAAACAGGACCGGGCGCTCCTGCGTTCCGCTATCGAGAATCAATGTGACCAGCTGGATGGTTTGCCTGATGGCATTCTCCACGATCCAACCGCATGCACGTTTGATCCGGCTTCACTGCAGTGCAGCGACGGACCGGCGGAAGATTGCCTCAGCGCTGCGAAGGTTGCAGCCATTAAAACCGTCTATGACGGTCCGCGGGATTCGCGAAGGTCGTTACATGCAGGTTTCCCTTTTGGCGCTGAGAATATTGACGCAAACGGCTGGGGCTCCTGGCTCACAGGCGGAAACAACTTCCCGCCAAGCGCGGCGTATGCATTCGGTATGGGTACCATGCGCAATTTTGCGCTTCATGATGCGAGCTGGAGTTACGAGAACTACAACTGGGAAAACTATCGCAGTGATACAGCGGCCCTTGCACCTGTACTCAACGCAGAAAACGCTGACCTCTCAGCGTTCCGAGATCAGGGTGGCAAGTTGCTGCTCTTTCACGGCTGGGCGGATGTCGCACTATCCGGACACATGACGACAGACTACGTGGACAATGTCTACGGCGTTGATAGTTCAGCACGCGATGACGTGAGACTCTTCATGATGCCTGGCGTGCTGCACTGTTTCGGTGGTCCGGGACCGTCCCTTGTGGACTGGCTCAACGCGATCGAGACCTGGCACGATTCCGGTACTGCACCCGATCAATTGGCAGCCGCATACCCCGAACGAGACGGTGCCCGTACAATCTGTGCGTGGCCACAGAAAGCTCGCTATACGTCCGGCAACCCCGACAGCCCCGATTCTTACGTGTGTGAGTAGCGTTCGAGGAGACTCAATCCCCTTTCTTCGATCTGCATCAGCTCCACCTCAATCTGCTTCTGCCGGATATGCATGAAACCGATGGTGCCGTGCCGGGTCGAGAGGTTGTTCGGCAACGTGGGTGAACCCGGGTTGATATAGACCCGATCTGCCACACCATGAACTTCTGCCAGGTGTGTGTGGCCGTAAATGACCACATCCAGGTGTTCGCCAAATATCTGGTCCACCTTCTTCTGCAGTCGGGAAGCATCTGCACGGCGCGGCGTGGGGAACTTGTGGACAAGACCTACCTGCACACCACCCAGCCCGCCGAGCCATAAATCCTGGAGTTTGTGGTGTTCTACATCGAGGTCGCCATTACCGGCACACACATAGGTGGGTGCGAGCGTTTCGAGTTCCTCAATCACATCACTGACGTGGAGATCACCCGCATGCAGAATGACATCGACATCCTGAAACGCTTCGTAGACCTGCGGCCAGAGAGACTCAATGGTCCCAGGCATGTGGGTATCCGCAATGAGACCAACCGTCAGCGCGTCTGATTGTTCAAAATGAGGGGTTATGTCTTCGCTCCCAATCTCGCCTCTCGCTTATCGAGCGCAACGCGGATTCTATCCAATCTCATCCTGGATATGGGATAGCGCCACAGAATCACCACCGCGGTTGCATAGAAAAGCCAGGGTGGCAGGACATAAACGTAGCTCAGGGTGCGCAGTTGCTCAGCCGTGTTTTCGCCATTCGGATCAAACCCCAGATATCCCAGTAGCGGCAGCGCGGTGCCAAGCGCGATCGCTATGACGAGCTTCGACCCGAGAGACCAGACCGCGATATAGGCACCCGAGACGTTTTCCCCTGAGCGGCGGGCGGCTATTTCAATCACATCCGCCTTCATCGACATCGAGATGGCACTGAAGTTGCCACCGGCGATGCCATAAAACGCAAGTATCAGAAAGAACCACCAGAGATCACCGTCACCAAGGAGCAGAAAGAATGGGGTCACAATGACAAACAGAATGCCCCCAGCCATCCAGGTCTCTTTTTTCCCTATACGTTCCGAAAGTTTCACCCAGAACGGCAGCGCGATGACGTTGGCGCCGTAGTAGCCAAGCAGTATCGCCTGTGTCTGTGCCTCCGCCCCGACAACAAACGTTGCGAACAACATGAACGTTGCTGATCCCCAACCGGTACCGAGCGACAACAACATGAACGCAACAAAAAGCAGCCAGAACGATCCGTTTTTGCGCATCGACTTCAGGTGTTTGAATATCGGTGTGTGGGCCGTGCCGTAGCGATTGGGCTCCGGTACAAGCATGAGCGTAAAACCAACCAGGATCGGCAGACCCACAAGCGCCATGCCGCCGATGATGGTCAGCCCTTCACTCGGCAGGCTGCCGTAGCCGAAAAGCTGACCGCTTGCGACCGGGATGAACAGCACGCTCACGTTGCCGAGAAAACCGAAAAACTGTCTCCAACCTGTGATCCGGGTACGCTCGTCATAGTCATCGGAGATCTCAGCACCCCACGCATAGTAGGGAATATTGACCATCGTCCAGCCAAGCCATAACAGGATTGCCCACACAAGGAGATAAGTGTTGGTTACACCCGCCTCTGGATTAAACAGCATGTAGGCAGAGATCATGAGAATCAGCGTACCGACCGCAATCCAGGGTTTACGTTTGCCGAATCGCCCTTTCGTCCGATCGCTGATATAGCCGATCAACGGATCGGTGATCACGTCGGAGATCCGCCCTACCATCAGGATGAGACCGACATCCGTCAGATCCAGGCCGAAGTCCCGCGAGTAGACAAACGGTAAATAGAGCACAACCGGGATGCTTGCAAGGTAGACCGCATACTCCGGCAAACCAAACGCCATCAGCGTTCGACGTTTGAGACTCGTTTGCATTTCACTCATGGACCCGGACACTACCACGATCGGAGGTTAATCAAAGAACGTCGATAGGGGGTGCAGCATGAACATCGGGATTCTAT
>JANQFF010000199.1 GCA_028277965.1 Pseudomonadales bacterium | reverse complement strand
TAGGAGCGGCTTCAGCCGCGATCTGCCTGGTACTAAAGTTCCACATCCAGGGATGGGGAACTGCAAGATTGGAGGCAACCCATCCAGCCGACCCTGCGCCCGAAACCGCTGTTACCGTTGCTCCCTTCCGGGCCTGGCGGAGTTCACAGCATATCGCCGCTAGGGGACCGAGATGGGTCACCATAGGGCCGCGTATGCTATCGGAATTGGCTCGTTCTGCATACTGAAAGCTGTCACACTGCGGACTCTCGACCGCGTATACGAACAACCTTGCGCCACGATCACCGACCCTACCCGCTGAAACGGCTGCAGGCCCGCTTCGAGTCGTTCTGGGTGGACCACTTTGTGCGCCCACAACTGGACGGTATCGGGGTTGCTCCAATGATCATGAAACCCTGGCATTTGCGACTCTATGGCGCAGGTATTTCATTTGGAGACGCGGTACACGTTATTGCTTCACCAGACCGCAAGGTCCGACTGACAACATGGAAAAACGCGGCATTAACGGACAGGGCTGACAAGCATGGAAAAATTCTGGTGGGTGACCATGCCCTCCTCTGTCCGGGGGTCCGTATTGACTCGGCGTTCGAGGTTCGTGTGGGCTCAGGATCGATGCTGGCGTCGGGCGTTTATCTGACTGACTCGGACTGGCATGACGTGTACGACAGGACTCAACCAGTGGGTGCTTCTCGTCCAGTCATACTTCAACGCAATACCTGGATCGGAGACGGGTCCATCGTGTGTAAAGGTGTGACCATTGGGGAAAACAGCATTGTTGGAGCAGGTTCAGTCGTCACCCGGTCGATTCCACCAAACGTGATTGCTGCCGGAAACCCTGCCGTGCCGGTCAAACCCCTGGACCCCGCCGCGCAGATTCGAAGCCGTTCAGACCTGCTTTCCGATCCACACGGCCTGAACCGCTACATGGATGACCTCGATCGCGAACTGAGGAAGGAAAATACCTGGGGAAAATGGATAAGAACTACCCTGAGGCCAGGAGCGGAAGACTGAACGTCGCAGCGTAAACGAAAACAGGACCAGAGTTGGATGTATCAAATTCGACTCTGACTCCAGTTATTGTCTCGGTAAGCGACAGAGCTGAGCGTTGTCCTCGTGATTCGACCGGAACGGGTTGATGTCGATGCCACCTCTGCGCAGAAAGCGTCCATACACTGAAAGCTGCTGTGGATTGCATCGTTCGAGGATGTCAGCGTAAATCTGTTCGATCGCAGCCTCGTGAAATCCGCTGTGTGTCCGGTAGGAAATGAAATACGCCAGCAGGCTTTCCCGGTGGATGGCCGGTCCGACGTAGTCAATGCTGATGCTGGCCCAGTCTGGTTGCCCGGTCACCGGGCAAACGCTGCGAAAGAGATTTGTATACAGAACCTCTTTGACGACAACATCACCTGCGAGCGATAGCAGATCAGGCTCACGTTCGTAATGTTGGACACCAATATCGAGGTCATCCAGACAAATTCCGTTGAACTGCTGCACCGGTGTATTCAGCGTTGCGAGTTGAATAGGCTCGACGAGGATGGGTGCTCTGAATGCGAGAGACAAATCCTGCTCCAGCGTCGAACGTACTTCAGGCATCGTGTCGAAACGGGTCTGAGCAAAACTGTTCAGGTAGAGCTTCATCGATTTGCTTTCGACAATCGAGTTCGATCCACAGGGTACCTGCAAGCGGACACCCGCAACCTCCGGTTTACCCTGCCCGTTTAACCAGGAGAACTCATACGCGGTCCAGAGATCTTCCCCACGCATGGCTGACACAACCTCGGGATCAAGATGACCTCTGGCTTCCGATCGCGCTATCGAGTGCAGCAGCGAAGGTGTATACGTCGATGTATGACCGACCGGCTTGCCGAGAGGACTACCGGCCAGGGACTGTTCCTTCATGAGGCGCAAGATATCAAAGCCGGCCCCCTGCTGACAGGCTGACCAATACCCGGTACGCTCCATAGCGCTCGAGCTTGTGTGTTTTCCTAATGCTGGACACCCTCTTCGTCGTTACCACGACGTTTGCCGACCTCGCCTGGGGTCCGTGGTTGTTGATTTTGCTGCTCGGCGGGGGGCTCGGGTTTCTGATCTACACCCGCTTTACACCGTACCGCTACCTGAATCACAGCGTCGATCTGATACGCGGCAGGTTTGACGACACCGGCGATCCTGGTCATATCAGTCACGCCAGGGCACTGTCCGCAGCGCTCGCCGGAACAATTGGCATGGGCAACATTGCAGGTGTCGCGCTCGCCATCAGCATTGGCGGTCCCGGTGCGATCTTCTGGATGTGGGTAACCGCTATTGTCGGTATGGCCACCAAGTTTTTCACGGCGTCGCTAGCGGTGATGTACAGAGGATTGGATTCGGATGGTGAACTGCAGGGTGGACCCATGTATGTCATCCGGGAAGCCATGCCCAAACGATGGCATTTTCTGGCCTATTTCTTCGCTGGTGTGGGCATGATCGGATGCCTCCCGGCGCTGCAGAGTAACCAGCTCGTTCAGATCTTTCGCGACCTGGTGTTCATAGATATGGGTTTCATCGCACCTGCGGACGATCCGATTGCGTTCAATCTGTCAGCGGGTATTGTTCTGGCTGTCGTGACCACGTCCGTCATATTCGGCGGGCTCAAGCGGATTGCCAGTGTGGCTGGCACTCTGGTCCCTGGCATGTCACTCCTGTACGTGGGTGCTGCTGTTCTGGCGCTGCTCATCCACATCGAAAGCGTACCCGGGGCGTTTGCGCTGATTCTGACCGATGCTTTCACGGGAGAAGCAGCCGCCAGCGGTTCTCTTCTGACAGTGATTCTCTATGGTGTACGGCGCAGCGCATACAGCAACGAAGCGGGTATGGGCACGGAGTCACTGGCCCATGGCGCAGCGCGGACGAGGGAACCCATTCGCGAAGGTCTCGTTGCCATGCTTGGTCCTGTGATCGATACGCTGCTCATCTGTAGTGCTACTGCCCTGATGATCCTTGTGTCTGGTGTCTGGCTGACGACCGAAGCGGAAGGAGTCACGCTCACCGCTGCCGCGTTTTCAGAGTTGCTTGGAGCACCGGGAACAGTAGTCATCTTTACCTGTGTACTCTGTTTTGCGAGCACAACAATATTCACATATTCGTTCTACGGCACCCAGTGCGCGAGCTTTATCTTCGGAACCGGCTCCGCACGGAACTACCGGTACCTGTATGTCACGTTCATTCTCATCGCTTCTGTCATCCCCGTTGAGGCTGCTATTGCGCTCATCGACGGCTGTTTTGCATTAATGGCTATCCCGACAATGGTCTCAGCCATCTGGCTGGCACCCCGCGTCAAAGAAGCGGCTGACATTTACCTGACCAATCTCAGACCAGCACACCAAAGCGAGTCATAAAAGGAATATCCATGGACATCGAGCCTCTACCCTCCCCTGACGCTGAATCTAAACCCGCCACTGAGCACACACGTGCAGTCAATGCAGCAGTCCTGGAGGCACTTCCGTTTGCCAACCGTCAGTGTTTCGACGATGCGAAACGCGGGTTCATCGCAACCCTCGAACCGCTCACCATCGAACGGGACAATGGGCGGGTGGCATACGATCTCAGCCAGTTCGATTTTCTGCAGGACGAAGCGCCCGATACAGTTAACCCCAGCCTCTGGCGCCAGGCGCAGCTCAATGCGCTGAACAATGGCCTCTACGAGGTTGTCGACGGTATCTACCAGGTACGCTCATTCGACATCGCCAATATGACCCTCATTCGCGGTGATCAGGGTTGGGTCATCATCGACCCATTGACGTCATCGGAGTCCGCTCGTGCAGCGCTCGATCTGGCAAACGAACATCTGGGCGAACGGCCCGTTACAGGTGTTATTCACACGCACAGCCATGTAGATCATTTTGGAGGGGTTCTGGGAGTTGTATCTCACGAAGATGTCGAATCTGGCCGTGTGCCCGTCATAGCGCCTGAACACTTCGTTGACGAATCCCTCAGCGAAAACGTGCTGGCAGGCAACGTCATGAACCGCCGGGCGACTTATATGTACGGAAACCTGCTGAAACCCGGTACAAGGGGTTTTGTATCGACGGGGCTCGGGGCTGCTCTTTCGATGGGCAGTACCGGGTTCGTGGTGCCTAACGACATCGTTAAACAAACCGGGGAGCGGCGCGTTGTTGACGGAGTTGAAATTGAGTTTCAGATGACACCCGGCACAGAGGCGCCTGCTGAATTTGTGTTTTTCTTCCCCCAATTCAAGGCTCTGTGTATGAGCGAGATCACCTCGCATCATCTGCACAACGTCTATACGCCGCGCGGCGCCCAGGTTCGTGATGCACTTGCCTGGTCAGCCCAGATCAACGAAAGCATCGAGCTTTTCGGGGCACGGCTCGAAGTCCAGTTTGCTTCCCACCACTGGCCGATCTGGGGACAGAAAGCTGCGGTTGAATACCTTACAAAGCAGCGAGACCTGTATAAATACATACACGACCAGACGATTCGGCTGGCCAATCGGGGACATACCAAAGAAGAGATCGCCGAACGTATCCAGCTTCCCGATAGTCTTGGCCAGGAGTTCTACAACCGGGATTACTACGGAACCGTCCACCACAACACGCGGGCGGTCTACGTAAAATACCTCGGGTATTTCGACGGCAACCCGGCACATCTGTATCCCCATGAACCCGTGGCTGCAGGTGAGCGTTACGTGAAATACATGGGCGGTGCGCAAGCCATTGTCGACAAGGCCCGCGACAGTTTTGCAGAGGGTGACTATCGCTGGGTTGCAGAAGTTCTGAATCACGTGGTCATGGCCGAACCGGAACATACAGGTGCTCGATCACTGCTCGCCGATACACTGGAACAGTTGGGGTATCAGTCCGAGTCCGGCCCCTGGCGAAACTTTTTCCTTTGCGGGGCGCAGGAACTGCGTACGCCTGTGGGTGGCGGTGCTCGGTTCAACGCCAGTGGGGGGATTGCACGTGGGATGCCGCTGGAAAACCTCTTCCAGCTCCTTGCCGTGCGGGTTCTGCCTGAACGTGCCGAGTCCCTCAGTCTCTCAATTGCCGTAGAGACGGAAGAAACATGGACGCTGGAGGTTGGTAACAGCGTCCTTAACGCGCACAAGCGGCCGCCGAACAAGGCACCTGACACGA
>JANQFF010000162.1 GCA_028277965.1 Pseudomonadales bacterium | reverse complement strand
ACCGGGGCTATGTGCTGGAGACGGGGTCGGTGGTGCTGTCGGACAGCGGCGCCGACCTGCTGCGCAACGAGCGGGTCAAGTCGGCTTATCTAGGGATTTAGAACACGATACCCTGGAAGCCACTGTGTGGACCCTAACCGGTGACGCGCCTGATTGAAGTACTGGCTGTCAGGTGTCCGTTAAGGGGGTGAGTCGACGGGTCCACTCCCCCGGATCTACTCTTTAAAATACTAGTCACCTGGGTCTATTCAGTCTCTGGGTGTATGCGTCGGTGCTGAACCGGGCGAGATCTCGACCGTACGGCCGTTGAGATAGTGCTCGCTTTCGTCTGGTGGCGTGCTATTCTTCGCGAAATAGAGAGGGGTGGTCTCAGGTTCGTTCTATGTGGGGTTGGGGGCGTGTGGAAGAAACCAATCGTGCTGGCCCTGATGGCAGGGCTTCTGGTAGTGGCCTGCGCGCAGAAGTCACCCAGGGATGCAATGTTAGACGCATCCATCAATGCCGCCCGTGTGGAGCTAGCCCAGGGTAAACCCTATTCAGCCTTGAAGACCCTTCGGAATAACTTCTCGGCGAACACGCGTGAGGACATCGCGCAGTTCGGCAGGGAACTGGTGAGTTCAATAAATCTAACGCAAGACGTTCTTCAGGATTTCAGATCGGATCCCTCTGGGCATGTCGCTGATGCGGGCCTGACTCTTGTTCGCAACCTCAAGCTTGCAGGCATCATAACAGCGGAACAGGCGGAACGGGCCGAACGCGACCTGGGACAAGCTGTCGCGGCCGCCGTGGCGAGTGGGGCAACGGCGGAAGTACTGCTTGACGACGAAGTTGCGCGACTTGCGCCCATGCAGACCGATGCGGTCAGGGCAGCGCTGTTCAGGAACACCGTGTCTGGCCGACTCAATAGCCGTAGATCGAGTATGCTCGTCAAGGTTGCGTTGGACACGCGAAAAGGGTCACCGGAAAGGCGCTTACTCCAGCAGAATCTGAGCCGCCTGGTCATTGACTCGAAAACAATGCCTGACTTGGAAAAGATGTTTCCCAAATATGTCGCTGAGTTGCGGGATCATCGTGAGGTTCTGGTCGCGGTTCGGTCAGCGGATCGACTGGTGAGAGACGATTTAGAGAAGACGTTTAAGCGAGATCGCAACGTCCGTATTGTTGACGAGTCGCATGCCGAAGTTATCATAGACATCGAGAGGCTGCAGTGGACATTGTCTCCACCGAACGAATCTGTACAAACGGTTCAGTATGCGTCCTATAATGTCAATATCCTGGCATCAACTCTTCTTATGCCACGAAATGCAACCTATGTTTACGAGCTGCGCACAGGAAACGCGAGTCTTCAGTATGCGTTCGAACTAAAAGTTCAAGATCGAGAAAACAAGAAAGTCGTCTTCGATGATCTGATTCGGGGGCGCGAAAGCACGTCCTGGCATCAATGTATCAATCCGCGAATCGTTAATGTGTTCGGTGGTACGCAACCGGCATCGTTCATGGCCAACGCTCACATGCAGCAAATCTGCGGGGGGAGTTCATCCGCGCCCCAGCAGGGGGCGATGGAGCGCACGGCATACGGTAAACTATACAGACGCATTATCGCGATGCAGCCGTTCGTCCGGGCCAGGGAGAGGCTGCGGTGACGGTGCATCGGCGCGGCTGCGTCCTGGGGTGCCGGAGGGAGGTGTGATGGAGCGCCACACCTTCGCCGCCGTCGCGGCCTGCGCCGCCCTGGGCATCGCCAACCGGGGCTATGTGCTGGAGACGGGGTCGGTGGTGCTGTCGGACAGCGGCGCCGACCTGCTGCGCAACGAGCGGGTCAA
>JANQFF010000138.1 GCA_028277965.1 Pseudomonadales bacterium | reverse complement strand
CGCCCTTCGGGAGCTTCCCGCGTTTCCTCTACCTGCGTTGCGCACCTTGGCAATATCCAGATATTACCTGCGGCACGACGCCTTGGTAGTGAAAACGCGAGGAAGCTCTGAGCATGTGAGAGGTTTATAGAGGTGCCTTAAAGCCGCTCCTACAAAGGCAGGGAGTTAATTCTGTAGGAGCGGCTTTAGCCGCGACCCTGGATTAACTTACAGTGCATGACTTCGATCCGGCGAAGTCCTGGCGTGCTCCGGCAAGCTGCAGATACGCTTCATCGCGACTGTACCGTTCCCGGGATACTCCCATTTGTAGACCCCGTTCTCGATGTAACGCTTCACAACAGTGGGGCCACCGAAGAGTTTCTGATGCAGTTGATTGTCGATCCAGGTAGCGGTTGCCTGAGATAGCCTGAGGCAAAAGAGGAATGGACCAATCTGGCGTGGCGAAACATCGTTCGAAAGCATGTCCGGACCATGGTCATGTATGAGCCCGTATGCCGTCACAACAACACGGTCGCCACACTGCTCAACACGTTCAACGTGGTCGGGCATGCGAGGATCTATGCTCTGCCATAGTCCCCGTATGTCCTGTGCTCCGTCGGGCAACGGTTCGGTACATCCTGTCAGAATGGGTTTGGGGAATACCGTATAACCACAACCCGGTGTAAACGCCTGGGGAATGTCTTTCGCCATTAATCCCGAGCCGTCGAGCTCGGGTAGATCACAGTAGTCCAGTTCCGTGCCGTCACCGTCAAACACCCAGGAAGGTGTGGTGTCGGGTGGTCGCGGGTACAACCAGGCCAATAGAAAGAGAAGCACAGGGAGGCAGAGCAGCACTCCGACGGTAGTGAAGATTTTTCGTATCACGAAGCGCTTGGGGCAATCGTCGCGCTAGGGAGAGTTCACCCAGATCGGCGAAGACCAGGCACGATGTTGGACAGTTTCAGGCACGTCCGTCGGCCGGTCCACACCGGCTTCATTGGCGAGCGCGGTGGTCCAGCGGCAGCTTGGGTTTTCAAACACACGGACGTAGTAGAACGCGATCTGGTCGCTCGAAAAGTCCGGATCGGTGAAGGTGGTCTGTAATTCAGATGCACCACTACCGCTCAGCACGCAGGTTTCCACGTCGACCGACGCCGTGGTTGCTGGACACCTGCCGTCAGTGCCAGCCGTGCGGTCGCCGGAACACGCGACGTCCCACACCTTCTGGAATTCCTCGCCGTCCTCGATCCATCCCTTAACTATCTGGATACGGTCGAGGGCCGGGGCACTGGGATCCTGACTCGCCCACACCCAGAAGCTCGGGTCTTCAGGCTTGGTCATATCGGAACCCATCGGTACTCCCATTGCATAGGCTGTAGCCACAGCATCGGCACTCTCACTCATGTTCTGTGGGTAGTTGCCCGCAAAAAAACGCAGCTTGATCCGTGACCCGCTGGTACCAAATGCCTCGCGTCGCCTCAAGGCGTCGAAGATGTCTGCCCGAGTGTTCGCTTCTGCCCAGACGCCTGCAAGACCACCGGCTGAGATCTTACGTATCGGACCGATGACGACATGATTCAGTTCCAGGGCCCTCCTGACAGCGAACGAGAAATTGATTCCGCTGAACTGGGCGGGGATGGCGCGGGCCGTGTTACCAGGGTCGGACAAATGCGTATCCGTTGAGCCAATCACACCCAGCTTGAACGGGTTCTGACCCCCCTGGTTGCCCATGGCAAGCCCGGTGAGCAACGCGTTGCGCAGGAACGACGGTTCAGATGCACACTGGGTACCCTGGCCGTCGTCACAGATGGGCCAGGTGTTTTCGAAATTACAGTCTTCGTCAGCCATGCCGACGCCAATCTGGCACTCTGAATTGCCTTTCTGCTGAGTGATCTCAAACAAACGATCTATTCGAGCGCGCCGTTCGATGTCTGCTGCCGTATATACGGTGCCGTCTTCGTCGGTTCGGCCAAATGTTTTACCCCAGGAGAAATTGGTGTTGTGGGGAATGGTCAACACTTCGCAGGGTTCCTGACACGCCTCGTCGAGCTGGGCAAAGAAGTCTGCCTGGTTAATCACATCGTTTGACGATATCGCATGAGGAGTGACTTCCGTGCCCCTGAATATGACATTCCGGTGCAGCATGCCGAAGTTTGCTAACAAGGATGAAAACTCGTACCCGATCAGGGTGCTGAATGTGCCGGGATCGTCAAACGCATTGGCGGCTTCCTGCACGCGCAGCCATGTAGCTTTTTCAGTCTCCAGGCAGCGTTCAAGGTTGTCGTCACATAACTGACTGCGCGGACCGGGCCTCTGGCCTGCGGTAGTGAAAACCTGTTGGAGCATGGATTGTTGATCGAGGTCCCCCGTGCGCATGGCGCGACAGAACTCTGTGGCGAACTCCGGCCCACCACCGATGGTGCACGGGACGTGTGTGGAGAAATTCTCAGCGTGATCGGTCAGCGCCACAAAATCCAGAGGAACGTCCAGCTTGGCGACCAGGCCGTTCTGGAGTTCCACTTCCTCACCCCGGGCAAATCGATAGGCGGAGTTGGGTCCGAGACGATTTCCTCCGGCGTAAGCATCCGCGGACCAGCTGGTATGGACGTGAAGGTCACCATATAGCGCAGTCTTCAACGGGTGGCGTTCAACTTCACCACCGGATGCCTGTGTTGAGGGTGGTATCGAGATATGCGTTTCCGGAACAACATCGGGATCCGTGCAACCGAAGAGAACTGTTGAAGCAACAGCGGCGATTGCCAGGGTTTTATTCATTCTGTTGTCGGATTTGTCAGATGTCTAACCGGCTTCCGCCCCAGCAGCCTGTTCGGGTTTGGAGGTGAAGTGAGCCGCAACTCCGATCAGGGCACACCACAGTGTGATCCACGCCAGGTAAATCATGATGTCCTGAACGGGATTGAAAACCTGGGCCAGGAAAGTCGCGCGGGCAACACACCAGCAGAGCCAGAATGTAACGAGACGTGGGGTCTGTCGTAAGCCCAGGAAAAACCACGCAATTGTGCCGGTGATGGCAAGCGCAATGAGCTGAGCAAAAGGCACAGTAAATGTGAAGAAGAGATCACCCGTCAGGTCCCAGCTGGGTGGCACGTTAGGTACCAGGATGGTGACGAACAGGAGATCCTCCAGCACACCCATCACAAGACCGAGGAAGATGAGGCCTGCCCAACTGAGGATGTTCTTGAGATTACCCATACGCTGACCCAGATTTCGGGGCGGCTATTGGCCGCCCACTATTGTTGTGACTTCATTCAGGACGGTCGACCAGTCTGCGCGTGACCGGTAACCCTCTTCCGCCCATTTGGCGAGAATTTCACCATCCGGCGAGAGAAGGACAACGCCTGGAAGTGGGACACCATAGGCAAATGTGCCTGGACCGTATTCCATGTTGCGGACACCCCAGGCTTCCACGTGCTGACGCTCCACGTCGCGCAGCATTGGATACTCGATCTCCCACTTCTTGTGGAATTCCTGGATGATTTCGGGTTTGTCGTAGGTCATGCCGACGACGCCAACGCCAATTGCTGCAAATTGGTCTTTCAGGTCATTCAGTTTCACGAACTGACGGATGCAGAATGGTCACCAGTCGACAGATCGGTTGAAGACAAATAGCAAGCCGTTGGACCCTTTCAGTGTTTCCAGGGTCTGGTGTGTGCCGGCCTGATCATCGGCTGCCAGCATAGGTGCGGTTGAACCGACACTGGGCCCCCAGGCGGCCGCGTACTCAGATTCGGCGAACGCAAATTGCGTCATGACCGCCAGGACGCCGACACCCAGCCAGCGGGATAGATTGCGCATCTAACTCTCCAGAAAAAATGCTTGCGGTGTTGTACCAAAAAACTCGCATTACGTCATTGATGACATAAACTCGGACTGAACGCTTAAGAATTGGAACCGATGACATATTTCGAGTTTGGAGCAGTGCCTTACCCAATCCGGGAAGACATAAGCGACGCGTACAGAGCCTACTGGGAGAAGCTCGCTGCACCCGGAACCTGGTGGACGGGTGAGGAGCGAGTGGCCATCGCTGAAGAAACGCGTAACGCGTTGACCTGCCGATACTGCGCCGAACGTAAAGAGGCCCTCTCGCCGTATACCTTTCCCGGTGAACACGACCACAGCGGCAATCTTCCTGAACTCGTTGTGGACGCCGTTCACAGGGTCGTGACCGACCAGACGCGCATCACTCAATCTTATGTAGATGACAATGTGGCCAGGGATTTGAGCAAAGAAGCGTACGTTGAGCTCGTTGGTATCGTGGTTGCCGTTTTCAGTATCGACGAGTTTCATCGTGCTCTCGGGCTCCCGGTTGAGGAGCTGCCTGAACCACTGCCCGGCCAGCCCAGTCAGTACCGACCATCGCATCTCAGCGAGGACATCGGATTTGTGCCCACTGTACCTCCCGAGGGGGCTGTTGGTGACGAAGACGACTTATGGCGGACAGGATTTGCAGCCAACGTCATCCGTGCATTGACACTCGTTCCCAACGCTTTGCGTGAGTGGCGGGCAATTGCTGCTGTTCAGTACCTGGCCCTCGAAAAAATGCGGGGCTGGTTCGAAGACGACACCCGTGTCATCAACCGGCTGCAGATGGAACTGGTGGCTGGACGGGTGTCAGCCGTCAACGAGTGTTTTTACTGAACCACTGCACATGCATCGATGCTCCGTGCGAGCGCGCAGACCAGTGAGACAGAAATTGACATACATGGCGTTGGCGGAGATGCCGACAGTGCAGCTTTAGGCATCGAGTTTGGTGCACAACTGATGCAGTTTGCTGAAGCGGTGGCAAATCGCGATCAGGAAAAGCTGCCTGAGACACGTCAGGCGCTATTGGATGTTGCAGGCCCCAGGGTGCTGGTTGACGCGGCAGGTGTCGCAGCCAATTTCCAGCGCATGGTGCGGATCGCTGACTCCATAGGCATTCCCTACGACGACACGACTTCGGATATGAGTCGCGAGGTCCGTGAGGATCTCGATCTGAATTCGTTTGCGAGCGCTCAGCACACGTTTGCGTCTTAGTCCGGACGGCAAATGATCGCGGTAGCTGGATCTCTCTGTAGGAGCGGCTTTAGCCGCGATTCTTGCCAGGAAGACTATTGGGTGGTCGGTTCCGGAAACGCTCCGCTAAAGCTGTTGCCCGTCGTGGACGTGCCTGTCCGCCCAACGTGCATCCGCGACGCCAGTTCCTCTTCACAGGAAAGCATGGGTTCACCTTCAACAATCTGGGAAACCGTACCGTCCAGTCCCTGGAGGGGTTGCCCCACGAGTGTCGTGCGGTAGAGCTGGCGCTCCTCGCCGGACGAGTAGATATCCGTCGGCGCGCGGTGTGTTGTAGAGCGCTCGTCCCATACAACCACGTCTCCCTCGTCCCACACGTGCTGAATTGTGTACGTCACGGAGTGTGCCCATATCTTGTGCAGCAACGCGTCGCTCTCCTCACGGCTGAGGCCAACCACAAACTTCAGGAAGCCGGGTGAGTTGTAGAGGACCTTCTCGCCCGTGTCCGGGTGGACCGTCACCAGCGGGTGGTGACTGATCATCCTGCGGCTGGCAATGGAGTCACCGGCTTCGCTGCCTTTCGTCTTGCCGAACTTGTATTCGTGTTCAGCCTGCAGATGCTCAACTTCTCTCTTCGTGGCGTCATCGAGCGTTGCGTAGGCTGCGGCAAGGTTGCCGAAGTTGGTGTCCCCAACGCCTTTCGGAATGATCTCCCCGCGGAGCATCCCGATGCTTGGAGGATTCACACAAGCGGTAATGTCACAGTGATATCCCGTCCAGGGATCCTTCGCAGCCGTTGCCTCATAGCGCTCCATATTCTTCGGTCTCGACTTGTTCCCCTGGTAGATGGAAAAGACCTCGGGGTACTGGTCCACATGTCCGAATACTGTGTGGCCGATCGTTGGTGCGCCGACGTTTGGTGATGCTTCACTGAGTTCGTATGTGAAACGGACCTGTTGTTCGTGATTAAGCCCGACCTTCTTGAATACGAGTACCTTGTGGCGAATCAGGGCGTCGTAGACCGCGGCGATCTGGTCGGGACTCAGTTTCTGTTTGAGATCCACACCTTCAACTTCCACGCCGAGGTTTTCGGAAATCGGTTTGAGTTGGATGAGTCCCTCAGCCTGTGCTTTGGACAAGCGGGTATCGATTTCATCGAGAGTTCCGAATTCGGGTTGGGTGGCTGACGTCATCTCAAGTCCCCAGTAGATTGCCAAGCACATACGATGTTACCTGTGATTCCAGAGTCTGACGAGTGCGCTGTGGTAGAGCGGTTTCCGGAGTGGATTACACGGCGAGGGATTCACCCGCGAACGAACCGCGCGTGGGGGAACCGGACTTCCACAGTAGCCACAGTCCCCAGGCCAGCAGCATGGCCACGATGAACAACATCCCGGCCGGTGCCTGTGCCTCCGTGTCCAGGGTCTGACTGATACCACCCTGGGCAGATACAACCATGATGTCCAACACGGCGTGTACGAGGATTGGAATAACGACGGACACATCCCTTGCCCGGGCAGCGGCGAATATGAGACCACCGGAGAACGCAAACACTGCCTGACCGAAAATGACCTCCACAGGGAACTCGGAGCTCAAACCAAGGATGAAATGTATAAAAGCGAACGAAGTTGCTGATATCAATATGATTTTCCGGATGGACAGTGCCTTGAACCAGTAAAAGACAAGCCCGCGGAACATGACTTCTTCGGTAAATCCTACTGCGATACAGAAGATAGTTGTCTTGACGACAACTTCCGCAGTGGGCAGGTCGTTTGCGCCTGCAAAGAGCAGGAGAACGATGACCCCCATGGGCCAGTAGAGGGGTAAGGTGCTCCAGTTGGCTTTGGGAATCAGACCGGCTTCGCGCCGGAGCCCCAGCGCGGCCAGGATCACGATCAACAGAATCATCAGGAGCCACTTGTTGAAAATGTAGATGTCGAGTTCCGCGGTCAGGTCCAGGATGGGGTAGAGAGCCCGGGCCATGAAGGAGTACGCGTAGAAGGCAAGCAACATCAACGCGAGGTACGAAAAAGGTCGGGTTGTTCCGGACATGTCGACTCGATTTAATAAGTGATCATGTGTTCACAATATCGATTTGATACACTGATGTAAACAACCGTTCACATTTATTCGTCATGACGCTGATCCACGCGCCCAAACAATCCCGTTCCCAGGAAACCCAGGAAAAGCTGCTTCATGCGTTGGAAGATCTGCTCGCCGAGAAATTCTTTGAACAGATCACCATTCGAGGCCTGGCGGAGCGGGCCGGCGTGGCAAGTGGGACCATTTACCGGCGTTTCAAAGACAAGGAGGCGCTGTTACCTGTGTTGTACGAACGGTTCGATCAACGGCTCACGGCGTGGGCGGATTCTTTCTGGGACGACTTTAGTCTGGATGCTGAAACCGACTTGTGGTCTCGGGTGCGACATCTGGTGTTGAAACACTTGGTTTTTTACCAGGAGCAGAAACCCATACTGCGGACTCTCTATTTGTATATGCGTTTGCGTGGGGAACTCAGCCTCGAGGACATCGACGAACGCCGCCAGGCGAAGTATGTCGAGATGCTGGGCCCTGTCATATCCGCCCTGATCGAGGAAGGTGAACCGGCGTTCCGTGAGAATCGATTCAAGATCTTTCTTCTGCTGTTGATCAGCTCAATCAACGAACGGACCCTGTTTGACGAACTGAAACCGGTTCGTACGCTGCAGATGGACGATGATGCGTTCGTGGATGAACTGACGGCAGCGCTTCACGCCTATCTGTGCTCGGAAAAGCATACATAGACGCTTTGTAGCTCGCTGTCTCAAAAACCGATCTCGAGCGATAGATTTTCAAGGTGTATCCACATACTATATTTTTTAGAACGTGTTATATATACACTTGGGCTAGAAACAGGGGAGCTATAGATGGGTGATCCGAAAACGCGTCCGGTAGAAGGCTGGCATGAAGTTGACTTCAATTCGGAGCCGTTCCTGACCGACTTCAAATCTGTGTATCGCTCCATGCACGAAAGCGGCTGCCCCTATGCGCACTCCACGACTGGGGATCACTACGCGGTTGGATCCCATGCAGAGATCATGAACATCCTCCGCAAACATGACATCTGGAAGAGCAAATATGGCCCGGCGCTCGAGTACCTGGAGTCTCCAGGGGTTCTGGTGAGTGTCGATCCGCCTGAACACACGTTCGAGGTACGCATCGTTGCAAACTGCTTTTCCAAGGAAGTGTTTGAGTCGCTCATTCCGGACATGGAAGCGTTTGTGAATGCACGGCTCGACGAAGTTTTCGATAACCGAGAGATGGACCTGCACGAAGCGATATCGATCCCGTTCCCACTCTTTGTGATCCACAAGCTGCTGGGTATCCCACTGGAAGACGAAAACGGAGAGAGCCGGATCGGCTTCATTCGGGATGGGATCATCACCAGCGTTGGGATGATGCTGGAGCCGGTAGCCAGTCGCGAGGCGACGATGGGCAAACTGGGGCCGGACGATCCCGGTTTGGCCGGTGTGATGAAGACGGCTCAGATCTACCAGGAGCATCTCGCGCTGTGCAAAGCCAGGCTCGAATCAGGCGAATGGGCAGACGATGAAAACATAGTCTGTCGGTTCCTGACGACACCAGGCCCCGACGGATCTTTTCTGTCAGAAGATAAAATACTGGGTTTCATGAGTTTTCTCGAAACAGCCGGGAGTGCGACCACCACGATCATGTTGTCGAACGTCATCTATCGCCTGCTGACAGAAGACGGGGCGTATGAGCGCGTGAGCCGCGACCCCAGTCTCATACCGGTGGCGATCGAAGAAACTCTGCGGCTGGATTCACCAGTACAGGGACTGTTCCGGACCAATGACGAACCGGTTGAACTCAACGGCTGTCCGCTGGACGTCGATACCAAGGTCATGCTGCTCTGGGCCGGGGGAAACCTTGATCCTGAGGTCTATGACGATCCTCATATGTTCAACCTCGATCGGGATCCGGCCAAAGTCCGTCGCCATCTGTCTTTCGGGTACGGGACACACTTCTGCCGGGGTGCTCCACTTGCCCGGTTGGAGGGAGAGATCTTCCTCAATGCGATCCTGCCCAGGCTCAAAAACCTGCGGTTGAACGGGGAGGTGGTGATGGAAAAGCGGATTCCTGTACTGCAGGGTATTCGCAATCTGCCGGTTGCCTGGGACACATAAGCACTCAAAGGATTGACGACCCTGTCAACGACACTCACCCAGACGGGTCAGCCTTACGGCACGGCCACGTATAGAGGTTTCCTGCTGGGAACGCTGACGCTCGTCTATACGCTGAGCGCGGTCGACCGGCTGCTGATCGGTGTGGTTGCTCAGCCAATCATCGACGAATTCCAGATCAAAGACTGGGAATTTGGTCTCCTGAGTGGATTCGGGTTCATGATCACGTACACGCTTGCGGGGATACCCATCGCGCGTGCAGCGGAAAAGTTCAATCGCATTCGCATCATCGCGGTGTGCCTGCTCATCTGGTCTCTGATGACAATCCTGTGCGGCTTTGCCTGGGGTTTTGTCTCTCTGCTCATCTTCCGAATTGGCCTCAGCATTGGTGAAGCGGGATGTGTTCCACCGGCTAACAGCCTGATTGGAGACTATTACCCGGCCCGCAGTCGCGCCAAAGCCATGGCGATATTCGGTCTTGGTGTGCCGTTGGGCGGTGTGTGTGCCAACCTGATTGGAGGGCCGGTGACTGATGCGCTCGGTTGGCGCTACACCTTCATCGTTTTTGGACTGCCTGGTATCCCGGTCGCAATCATGCTCTGGATGGCCGGACGGGAACCGCCGCGCGGGTACGCGGATGAACCGGGAACAGACGCCCCTACTGAAGAAGGCCTGATATCGACCGCAAAAGCGTTGTTCCAGAAGTCCACGTTCTGGTGGGTCACTGCTGCGTCACTCCTCGCCTCGATGACAGGTGGGGCGCTGGCGAATTTCCAGGCGCCACTCTTTCAAAGGCTTCATGAAATCAGTGTGGGTGACGTAGCGGTCTACTTTGTGTTCCCAATGGCAACCGGGGCTGCGGTTGGGGCGTTTGCTGCCGGGTGGTTGACCGAGAGACTGTCGAACAGATTTCCGAACTCGATTTCCTGGATACCAGGGGTCGCGCTGATCGGTTCGTTGCCGTTTTTCCTTGTGTCGCTCACGGCTGTGTCGATTCCAATTGGCGTGGCAGCTCACGCTATTGCAGCCACACTCATGTACACATACCTCGGCAACCAGTACGCGATCATTCAGGGCATCAGCGCTCCGACGAGCCGGGCTACGGCCGTTGCCATTTTTCTGCTCATGAACAATCTGCTGGGATCCGGTCTTGGGCCGCTGGTGGCGGGCGCGCTGAGTGACTACTTTGCGGCTGTTTCTCTTTCGGTATCTGAGCTTGCCGATTCCCTGACGGTGGCTGACTGCAAAGGCACTACGGAAGATCTGTTATCACGGCTGGGTGATGTCGCTACAAGTACCTGCCGGATTGCGACGCGCGATGGTTTACAGCAATCACTGCTCATCATGGTGAGCCTTGCATTGCCAACAGGGCTGGGCTTCCTGCTGGCTTGCCGCAAATTGCAGAAAGACCTGGTGGCAAAATTCCATGTTGAAGCTGAAACAGCGGCTTAGCTCAGCATGAGCGCTAAGACGGTTCGCTCATTCTGTCGCATCTGTCAGGCTTACTGTGGCGTGAAGGTTGTTGTGGAAGACGACCGGATTATCAAGATCACCGGCGACCGTGAGGACCCTGTCAGTAAGGGATACATCTGTTTCAAGGGGACCCAGGCGGCTGACCAACACCATGGAGCTGGTCGTCTGCTGAAGCCCCTACGCCGGGTCGGAGACGATCTTGTGGAAGGCGAATCCGAGGTGTTGCTTGCTGAAGCAGGGACACGCCTCAGGGAAATTGTGGAACAGAGCGGTCCGGAATCAGTCGCCCTGTTTCAGGGTACACAAGCGATCTTCAATTCGCTGACGATGCCTGGTGTTGGCGCATTTGTCAGTGGCATCGGCACTCCCCGGCTCTTCACCACAATGACGATTGATCAATCCGCCAAGTGGATCGCGGAAGCGCGGCTTGGAGGCTGGCACGCGGGTCCGCAGGACTTCAATGAGGCTGACGCCTGGATGCTCTTTGGCTCCAACCCATTGGTATCGATGGTGACCGCGGGTGGAGCAAATCAGTTTGTGATCCCCAACCCGGTCAAAACACTCAGGGCCAAGGTGGCCGAGGGCTTCAAGCTGATTGTGATCGATCCCCGCAGATCGGAAACGGCCAGGTTCGCATCCTTACACCTGCAGCCGAGGCCTGGATTTGATGCGGAAATTGCCGCAGCGATGCTCCACATCATTCTTCGTGAGGGTTGGCACCATGCTGAATTCTGTCAGGCCTATGTTGACGGCGTGGATGAGCTGTACGCGGCGGTGCGTAGATTTGATCCGGCAGTGGTTGCAGAACGGGCCGGGTTGGACGCCCAGGAAATCGAAGAGGCGGCGAGGGTCTTTGCGCAGGCCAAATCAGGCATGGCGGGTACCGGAACCGGGCCCGACATGGCCCGTTTTTCGAATCTTGCTGAGCACCTGGTGCAATCGCTCAACGTGGTGTGCGGTCGTTTCCCGAGAGAAGGGGAGCGTGTTGCCAATGCGGGGGTCCTGCGTCCTGAACAGGCGCCCAGGGCGGAAGTTATACCATCGCACAGGGAATGGCAGACCGGTCCGACATCCGCGAGTCATGCGCTCGGCATGATCAAAGGCACCATGATGTCTGCGGAAATTGCCGATGACATCCTGGGAGCGGATGACCGACGCATACGCGCGCTGGTGTGTGTGGGCGGAAACCTGGCCGCGGCTCTGCCTGATCAGGAGAAAGCGATCGCGGCTCTCGAAGCGCTCGATCTTCTGATTGTGATTGATCCACGGCTGACTGCGACAGCGAAGGCGGCAGATTACGTGTTTGCGCCGAAGCTGCAGTACGAACGGCCGGATCACACGGGCATCCTGGAAGGCATGTTCCTGGTGCCGTTCGCTCACGTTACAGCGCCGATCATCGAGCCGCCAGCAGGGTCCGACCTGGTCGATGACTGGTTCGTGCTCGAACGCCTCGTCGAGGTTGTGCAGGGGGCTGACACTTCGAATTTGAATTCCAATTCGTTGCTGCAGAAATACACGGCTGAATCGAACGTACCACTCCAGCAAGTTGCGGCGCAGGAAGGTGCCTACATTCACGAGCAGAATGACGTTTATGTCGGCGCGATGCAGACACCGGCCCGCTTCGAGCTGCTTGCGGACGATGTTGCTGAGGAACTCGATTCGCTTGGCGAGGAACTCAATACGGAGCTCACGCATGCCTTCAGCCTGACGGTACGGCGTCACCGGGAGGTCATGAACTCCACCGGTACCGACTACGAGGCTACGAATAAACGGTTTGCTGGCTCACCGCTATATATACACCCCTCCGACATGCAGACGCTGGGTGTTGACCGCGGCGATCTGGTAGCCATTGTCAGGGCTAACAAAAAGTTGAGAGCCAGGGCTGTTCCGGATTCAGACCTGCGCCCTGGGGTGGTTGCGATGAGCCACGGCTGGAGTGGGGAACCTGGCCGGCCTGACGTGGCAACAAATCTCCTGGTCGACGCGGACCGCGGCGCTCAGAGCATCAATCGCATGCCCATCATGACTGGGATCGAAGTCTCACTAATCAAAGAGTAGAACGCCTAACGCAGGTACTTGCCGTACTTCTCTCGTGTCGCGGGAGTCATCGCCGGGGCCAGGACCAGCAGCGGGGCGCGTTGGTACTCCTTCTTGAATTCACGGTCGGGAATGAGGTCCTTCATCCACAACAGGTTGGTCGACCAGGTGCACGTGCTCAGGTTATTGGCGAGCAACTTTGAATCGATCTCATCAGTCAGCTCACCAAGTTCGATCATTTCTTTTATCTGCCCAAGGCTCTGCGTGACATTGTTGACGAGCAGGGTGTTCACGATGGGTGAGCCGATTTGACCGTTGAAGAGCATAAGTGTCATTGCTTTGGCGTAGCGGGGTGTCTCCAGTATCTGGTCAGCGATGACACCGCCGTTGTGCAGAATGAATTCGATGCCGACTTTGCCTGTGGCAATCGAGCGGTCGGCGAGGTCTGCCAGGAGTTCCTGCAACGAAAGCAGGATGAGGTCATCTTTGTTGCCAAACCGGTTGTACAACGTCATCAACGCGACACCTGCCTTCTCCGCGAGAAGACGCATTTGCAGCCCGTCGTAACCTTCCTCGGCCAGCAACTCACGAGTGGCTGCGAGCACCCGGGCTTTCCTCTCGGCCTGGAGCGGGGTCAGCGTTCGTTCTGATCTGGCCCTGGAATCGTTCAAGAGTCATTCCGTTAGTCGTTAAGTGATTGTAGCGATCATGGTTGTGAAGCCAAACAAAGGCTTGCGTTTACTGCGAGCTTGGGTATTATTATAACAGGTTCTAAAAAAATGACTCGAAAGGAACAGACAGGAGGGAGGCTTCATGTCCGATTTCGATTTCTTTGACCCTGACTTTCAGAAGAATACGCAGACGCATTTTCAGCGTATGCAACGCGAATGTCCCTTTGCGCACGCAGACAAACCATTCGACTGGTACGCGGTGACCCGTGAAGCGGACGTGGCAGAGCTCTTGAAAGACTGGGAGTTGTGGACCAGCTTTTCGGGTCCGGGCCTCGCCAATCAGAGCGGCGGCGTGCTTGTGACAGTGGATCCGCCAGAACACCTCTTTGATCGTCGCCTGATTAATAAAGCCTTTTCTCCCGCGCAGCTACTTGCGATGGAGGACGATATAACGGCGCTGATTAACGAGCTGATCGACCGATTTATAGAGGAGGGCGAGGGCGACCTCGTACCGCTCTTTACGATGCCTGTACCTTTGATTGTCATTGCGCGGCTACTTGGGCTGGACGAAGACCTCGTGACGCAGATGCGCCCGCTGGCGGATGCGGTCATTCATCCGGATACACCACCCGGGAAAATCGAACGGCCCGAGCAGGACACCCCGCAGACCCGTTATCTCCGGAGCATGATGGACAGTCGCCGCGCGATGCATGCGAACGGCGAGAAGATGCCCGACGACGTGCTCTCGACGCTGATCACCGCAGAGCTGGATGGGCGGACCCTCACGGATGAGGAAGTGATGGGGTTTATGGGTTTCCTCTTCATTGCGGGTAGCCAGACGACCACACAGCTCATTGGCAATCTGATCTATCGGCTGCTGCAACAGCCGGATCAGCTGGAACTCCTCATGAACGATTGGTCGCTGCTTCCCAATGCAGTGGAGGAATCTCTCCGATTCGATGCACCGGTGAATGGTCTATTCAGAACCAACACCCGGGATACCGAGGTTCATGGCGTCAAGATCCCCCAAGACACCAAGGTGATCTGCATGTTTGGCGCGGCAAACATCGATCCGGAGTTCTGGGGAGAAGACGCGGGCGAGTTCAATATCATGCGCAACCCCCAGCTGACCAAGCGCCACTATGCTTTCGGCAAAGGTATCCATTACTGTATGGGGGCACCGCTGGCCCGCCTGGAAGGGCGTGTCGCTGTGAAAGCGATATTCGAACGGCTGCCAAATCTGCGGCTGACGGGTGAGCCGAAAGAAATAGCTGCGCATGTGATGCATGGGGTGGATTCACTTCCCGTCGCGTGGGACACGGCAGAGGGGAGCTGAAATGACAAAACTGGTGATTGACCTCGAGAAGTGTCTGAATTCCGGGCAGTGCGCCTACCTGCAACCAGAGCTTTTCGAAATCAACGATGATGGTGAGCCGCGGGTGCTCAACAGTGCACCTTCAGGTGAACTGATTGCGAAGGCAAACGACGCGATAGAAATGTGCCCGGCGCAAGCCATCAGCTTAGAGGAATAGGGGGGAACAGTATGGATGTATTCACGGCGATGGAAACCTGCACAGCCATGCGGTACTTCAAGGAAGATCCGCTACCGAAAGAGGATCTCGAGAAAATGATCTATGCCGCGACGCGGGCTTCAAATCCGGGAAACAGTCAGGGTTGGGAATTCCTGGTCATTGATGATCCGGAAACCAAGACAGTTGTCGGTGAAAAGGTCCTCGCCGGTATGGCGCCTTTTTTCGAAGCCCGGCCGCCGGGCAAAGATGGCGTGGAAGAACGGATGCTCGCGGGAGCAGAGCACCTGGCCAAGAACTTTGCAAAGGTTCCGGCCTGGATCGTCTGTATGGCTCGTATGGTCTATCCCCCACAAGCCCCTACGGAAAGCTTCATGCACTCGACCATCTACCCGGCTGCTCAGAACATGATCGTGGCGGCACGCTCGATGGGTATCGGTACGTGTTTCACAACCTTTCCGGGTAACGCGGAGCCTGAGATCAGGGAACTGTGCAATGTGCCTGATGATCTCCATATGTTCGTGTATGTCGCAGTCGGCTACCCCGAGCGGGAGTTCATGCCGGTGAAGCGCAAACCCGTTGACGAAGTGCTCACCTGGAATCGCTACAAGTAGCACTCAACTTAGAGGAAACCATGTACGAACACGTCCTGAGTCCGATCGATATCGGAGGGGTGACTGTACCCAATCGGGTGGTGCGAACCGCGCACGCGACCGGCATCGGCGCCGGGCATATGAGCCCGGAGCTCATCGAATACCACGCTGCGCGCGCCAGGGGCGGGGTGGGTTTAACCATCATCGAGATCCTCTCGGTCCATCCGACAAGTCCGGCTTCGCTTAATGCATTTGATCCGCGCCTGCAGGGTGAGTACGAGCAGCTTGTGGAAGCGTGTGCGCCGCATGGCATGAAGCTTTTTCAGCAGATCTGGCATGCCGGCCACAACGGGTCCCCGATCGATGGCAGTCCGCCGTGGTCGGCTTCTGACATCCCAAGCCCCCAGGTGGGTGTCGTGCCACGACCGATGTCCAGGGGCCAGATCGACGAGATCGTCGCGGCTTATGCGGACACCGTGAAACTCTGCAAAGACTCGGGGCTCGACGGAGTCGAAATCCATGGCGCCCATGGTTATCTACCGCAGCAGTTCCTCTCAGCCAACACCAACAAGCGGGAAGATGAATACGGTGGATCGCTCGAGAACCGGATGCGTTTTCTCATGGAAATCATGCGTGCATGCCGCGCCCATTCAGAAGACGGGTTTGCGGTGGGTGTGCGCCTCGCGGCTGACGAAACCTCTGGCGGCATCGGGCCTGAGGAGAACATCGCGGTCACCCAGGCTCTGAAGGAAGAGGGTCTCGTGGATTTTGTAAACATCTCCTTGGGTAACTATCACAGCTTTCCGAAGATGATTGGCGGGATGCACGAGCCGGTTGGCTACGAACTCGAAACGGCTGAGCCGGTCGCCCGCGAGACAGGGGAAGTGCCATCAATTGTGACGGGCCGGTACCGCACGCTGGAAGAGGTCGACCAGGCGATCCGTATGGGCCAGGCCGACCTTGTCGGGATGACGCGAGCAACCATTGCGGATCCGGACCTGGTTGCCAAAACCAAACGCGGTGAGGAGTCGCGGGTTCGTCCCTGTATCGCGTGCAATCAGGGTTGCGTGGGGCAGCTCCTGAGTCCGTTGCGTAAAGTCGGCTGTGCCGTCAATGCTGGTGCGGGATTCGAAACCCAGTGGGGTGATGACAAGCTGACACAAACAGACGCGCCGAAGAACGTTGTTGTGATTGGTGGAGGCCCGGCGGGTATGGAAGCGGCCCGTGTAGCAGCGAAACGCGGCCATAAGGTCACCTTGGCCGAGGCGATGCCGGATCTTGGTGGAACTTTGGATCTCGCCAGTCGCGCACCTACCCGTCAGCAGTTCAAAGATTTCCTTGTCTGGCTGCAGGACGAGATCTATGCCGAGGGGGTGGATGTCAAACTGTCGACTTATGTCACTGAAGATGATCTGGCGGCTTTTGAGGCAGATCACGTGATATTGGCGACCGGCGCGGAACCTCGAATGGATGGCCTGCAGATGTCTCATCCGGGTGAGCCCATTGAGGGAATTGATCTCGATCATGTCGTCTCGAGCAATGACCTTTTCTGCGAACCCGGCGCAACGCAGGCGACTCGCGCGCTCGTGATAGACGATGTTGGGCATTACGAAGGTCTGGCCGCGTCTGAACATCTCGCGAAGAACGGTGCGAAGGTGACCATGGTGACAAGGTTGCCAACGTTAGCTCAGGACGTCCGGAGCGCGTTGATGGTGGATCCGGCGCTGGAACGCCTGAACACGATGGACTTCGATTACCACGTCGGTACCCGGGTACTCAAAACGGATGGTCAATCCGCGGAGCTTCAGGCAGTCACGGGCGGAGAGCCCTGGTCGATCAATGCGGATCTCGTCGTGTTTATCTCCTTGAACCGTCCTCGGACCGACCTGTTGGCGGCAATCGAGGCGCAATCGATTCCACATACACTCGTCGGCGATGCCAACGCACCGCGATTTCTCGTTCGCGCGGTAGCCGAGGGTAATGCGGTGGGTCGTTCTATATAAGAGGGAAGGATATGACTGGAGAAGTACTGCTCGTAACCGGGGGCGCAACCGGTATCGGCGCCGCTGTTGCAACGCTCGCAGCGGAACAGGGGTGCAAAGTTGCAATCTGTGATGTGAACGAAGCCGCAGGCAGCGAGCTCGCAGAGCAACTAGGGGGGCGATTTATCTCCTGTGATGTGACGGATCTCGCCAGCGTTTCCGACGCGGTAGAGGAATGTGTGCGAGAGCTGGGTGTTCCAACGTACGTTCACCTCAACGCAGGGATCATGACGGTTCCGACGGGTGAACCGTTTCTCGCCATCGAGGACGTTTCTGAGGCCCAATACCGTAAAATTGTCGGTGTAAACCTGGATGGTGTGTTTCACGGGGCGAAAACGCTGATACCCATAATGCGTGAGAGCGGCGGTGCGATCACGATCACGGCATCCACAGCAGGCCTTTCCGCGGTACCGGTTGACCCCATGTACACAGCCACCAAGTATGCACTCGTTGGGTTCGGAAGGGCGGTTGCGGCTGCCAACGAAGGTTCAAACATCCGGGTGAATGTCATCTGTCCGGGTGTGACGGACACGCAGATTGTTCCGGATGAGTACAAAGCCCCTGAGTTCAATATGATGCCGGTTGAAGTGATGGCGGCAGAGGTCGTGGATCTTCTACAGAACGGCGCGAACGGTGAAGTGCGGGTAAAGGTGGCTGCGGAGCAACCGGCGTTTACAGTCGAGATCGCTAATCTTCGCGCGTAAGACCAATCGCGTGGATAACCAGTTCCTGTAGACGTTTTTCCATCGCCTGACGAACATTCGCCAACTTCGGATCACTGGCGAGGTTCTTCTGTTCAAGAGGATCTGCCTGCAGGTCGTATAGCTCAGGCTCGTCCGGGTAGTGCACCCAGTGCACGTACTTGTATCGGTCGCTGCGAATGGCACGGTAGTCCAGGTCCGCAAGGTATGTGAATGGATGGTCGTACGTGTAGAACTCGATCAGCACCGCATCACGCCAGGGCGCGTCTGTTTGAGTCAGTTGCGGCACCAGGGAGCGTCCTTGAACGTGAGAACCGGGTGTGACTCCCGCCAGATCCAGAATGGTCGGTGCTATGTCGACTGACAGCGTCAGTCCTTCCGGTCTGGACCCCGCGGCAATCCTGTCCGGATAGCGAATCAGGAGCGGATTACGTATCGCTTCTTCGTAGGGCATGCGTCGCTCGAGAAGCAGACCGTGCTCGCCGAAGAAATAGCCGTTGTCACTCGTAAACATGACCACCGTGTTGTCCGTAAGATTCGTCTCTTCCAGCGTTTGCAGAATTCGGCCGACGCCTTCATCGATGGCCAGCACCATCTCTGCGCGCTGACGGATAGAGACCTGCTGCTGTGCTGCGTTCAATGTTCCCGTCGGCAGGTCCGCTCGTTTGGCCAGAGCGCGACGTACAACCGGTTTACCTTCGAGGTCATCGAGCGTGGAGAGGGTGTTAGCTCGAAATTCGAATTTCTCTCCTTCATAGCGCCCGACATGACGTGGTGCGGCAACAAATCCCCTGGATGTGGTCGGATCGACGGAACCGTCATCGAGCTGCGCGACATCGGGGTGGACTGCCTTGTGTGCTAGATGGATGGCGAAAAGCCGGTTCCGGTTCTCGCGTATGAAATCCACTGCCCGCTCAGTGAGGATGTCGCTTGTGTAACCGGGGACCACCTGCAGCTTGCCGTTTTCGAAGAGTTCAGGATCTTCAGATCGACCCTGACCCGGCAAGGCTGCCCATACATCAAACCCAGGGCGGGGGGTCGGATCGTTGCCCATGTGCCACTTACCGAAAAACGCCGTCCGGTACCCCTCAGACTGTAATGCCTGCGGGTAGGTCTTGAGCGCGTGGCTGGCGATGTTTCGGGCCACATTGTCGAAGATGCCGTGTCGGGAAGGGTATTGGCCTGTGAGTATTGAAGCCCTGTTGGGGGAGCATAGCGGCACAACGTGGAAGGCGTTTGCAAACTGGGCACCCTCTGCCGCCAGGCGATCGATGTGGGGTGTTTCCAGATAGGTGTGGCCACCCGCGCCGTACTCGTCGAAGCGCAGGTCGTCCGCCACCACAACGATAATGTTGGGCGGTGGCTCTTCCGAGAACACGAGGGGGCTGGTGAGGCACAGCGCCAGGAATAGTAAGTGACGAACGAGAATTGGCATCATTGGCGGTGCTTTTAGTATCTCTGCAACAGTATTGCACGATTCAGTAAGATGGGTAGCGGAGGGGGCGCCATGAACACAAATCTGACAGATCGCGTCCGGCTGATTGAAGAAGCTGCGCGTGCGAACGACGATCGCTATCAACTGCTGGATCGCATCGAGTATCCGGATGGCATCAGGATGGCGGTTAACTTCACACTCGATTTTGATGCCATGCTGCTGCGGCGGCTGCTCAATGAGCCGGTCCCACAGCGTGCACAGGGTGAGTTCGGCGGACGAGTCGGTATCTGGCGATTGATTGAACTCTTTGACCGCCATGATGTGAAAGCGACTATTTTCACGCCCGGACGCATCTGCGAGCTCTATCCGGAGTCGCTGAAAGCAGCCGCAGCAAGCGGACACGAGATCGCTGAACACATGTGGGAACATCAGGTGCCTAAGGAGCGGGAGCTCGCTCAGGATCATCTCCGCCGTTCCACGGAGGCGCTCGAGGCGACGGTGGGCCAGCGGCCGGTTGGCACGCGCTCCGGCTATCCAAACGCAGACCTGGTGGAAGAGGGTTATCTCTACAATTCCCACGGTGCGGCTCATCATCTGCCGCACTACATGGCTGACAAGACGGGTGTCTGGCGCGTCAACCTGCCGTTTCACTTCGCTATCGACGACGCGATGTTTTACAGCTTCGCCTGGCTTGGTAGTGACAATCCTGCCCAGCGCATCACAGAACCCGGCCGCGTGATGGACATGTGGTGGGACGCGTTCGAGCAGCAGTACGAGGCGGGTGGATATCTGAATATCTGTATGCATCCCTTTGTTTCAGGTCGAGCGTTGCGCGTCGCTGCGCTCGGAAAACTCATTGAGCGCATGAAAGAGAAGCCGGGTGTCTGGTTTCCCTCCTGCCGGGAAGTGGCCGAACTCGTCGTTGAGCGCCACCCGATGGTGGAGATCTAACATGCCCTGGAAAGACAATTACACGACGTCGGACGAGAAGACGATAGCTGACGATGCGCTCGAGTGGCCGGGTGATGCGCGATCTGCAGCGTTCATCACAGTTGACCTCAGTCTTGCGTCGACTGCGGAGGGGGTGAAGCCAGGGGACCTCAAGACAGATCGTGCGACGTTTGGGTTGAACGAAGGCCTGGATACAGTAATCGATCTTCTGGCGAGTCACAGTCTCCTGGCGACCTTTGCCGTTCCTGCGGTTATGGCGTCGGTTTATGGCGCACGTCTTGTTGAAATCGAAAAAGCCGGTCATGAAGTCGCTATTCACGGTTTTCAGCACGAGGATGTGGCTGAGCTTTCTCGTGAACAAGAAGCGGAACGGATGGCGGCGGCGACGGATATTGTTGGTGAAGTGACGGGACACAGCCCAGCGGGTTGGTACTCGCTGCCGCGCCAGAGCGATCCTTTTGCCGTTGGAACGATCAGCGAATCCACGATCAGCCTGCTTGCGGAATCCGGTTACCAGTACTTCTGTCCTGGCCTTGCGGACGACATTCCCTACTACTGGGTCGCGGACTTCGACACCCGGACGAGTGTGCTGACTCTGCCGTATTACTATCATTTCGACGACCAGTTTTTTCTCATGTTTCCCAGTCGGGGGACGGGTCTTGAGCACGCGGATGCACTCTACGCAAACTGGCTGGCCGAATTCGATGCACAGCACGAAAGAGGCCGGCTCTTTTCGATGGTGCTGCATCCCCATGCCATTGCGTGGTGTAACCGACAGAGAAGACTGGAGCGGTTTTTTGAGCACCTGGCCACCGGATCGGGTGTCTGGACACCAACGGGTAGTGAGTGCGCCGCGTATTGGCAGGAGCGATATCCGGAGGCTGAGTATCTCGACCTCAAACCGACTATCTGGCAGGACCACGCAGGCAGCTTGAGCTGAAGGAGAGAAGATATGGGCGACTACGATCCGGCTACGTTCGAAGGGCTGCGCTTTCTGGACGCCACTCATGCCTTTCGCGATGGCGCAGATTCGCCCAGCGACTATCTCGAACGATGTATTGAAACCATCGAAACCAGGGAGCCGGTTGTGCAGGCATTTGCCGCGCTGAACTACGACGGCGCTCGTGAAGCAGCCGAGGCCAGCAGTGCGCGGTGGCGGGACGGTAAACCGCTCTCACCAATCGATGGGTTGCCCATCGGTATAAAAGACCTTCTCGAAACGAAAGATATGCCGACCGAACATGGCTGCGCCGCATACACAGGCCATTTTCCGAAACGGGACAACGCGGCCGTCTGGGCTTTGAGGGAGGCAGGTGCGGTGATTGTCGGGAAAACGGTCACTGCTGAGCTGGGTGGTGTAGAACCGGGTCCAACGACGAATCCGTGGGACACTACCCGCACGCCAGGTGGATCGTCCTCGGGTTCTGCAGCGGCTGTGGCCGCCGGGATGTTACCCGCGGCGATTGGTACCCAGGTGGGTGGCTCCATTATTCGCCCGGCTGCTTTTTGTGGAAACATTGCCCTTAAACCCAGCCAGGGTGGCATCAACCGCGGCGAGCGACAGGCAACGAGCATGAGCACCCATGGCGTGCATGCTAATTCGATCGAAGACATGTGGCAGGTTGCGATCGAGATTGCCAAACGCGTGGGCGGCGACCGGGGTTACCCGGGGTTGCAGGGTCCTGACAAAGTCCCTGATGCCGTTCGTCCAACACGTATTGCTGTGTTGCGGACAGAAGGCTGGGGGAGTGCTGATGAGACCACGCGTGCTGCATTCGAAAACATACTCGATCAGTTACGCGAGGCGGGCGTTACTCTTCTCACGGGTGAAGATCATCCCCTGATTGAAACCCTGGAGTTGTCCATCCGCGAGGCGCGACGGGTAGGCGGCTACATCACTATCTGGGAGAACCGCTGGGCTCAGCGCAACCTGATCAACGAATACCCGGAAGGCGTCAGTGCCCGTGCTCAACGGAGTGTCGAACTTGCGGAAACGCTATCGCCGGATGACTACCGGGCGCTGTTAGTGGAGCGCGAGGTCGCTCAAGCCGCACACGCTGCAGTGGCATCGATTGTCGATGCCTCGATTTTGCTCTCGTGCACCGGACCTGCGCCGGTCTGGCAGGGGGATATTGAAGGTGAGCCTCCGGTGCGGGCGCCAACGGGCGATGCTGTCTTCAACATGCCGAGTTCGATGCTCTTTGCACCGGCGGTGACGATGCCGTTGCTTGGGATCGGTGGGTTACCTGTCGGTATTCAGTTGATGGGGCAGCCTCAGGACGATGCGAAGATCACCGCGCTTGCGCGATGGGTGCTCGGTCATCTGTCGCCTGTGATCGCATAAGTGTGGGAGAGATGATGAATAGCAAAATACGCAGCGTCGACGTGGTCTTTGACGGCCGCCTGGACCAGGTTGCGGAGTATGCGCAAGCGGCAGAAGCAGCTGGTGTGGGTGGCATGTGGACCACGGAAACCGGGCACGACGCGATTGTCCTGTCGACACTGGCACTGGCTGCTACGGAAACGCTCAAGGTTGCTACCGGAATTGTCATCGGTCTGGCCCGCAGTCCCATGACGATTGCTCACCAGACAGTCGACATGCAGGACCTTTCAGGCGGACGCTTCGCGCTTGGCCTCGGTTCCCAGATAAAACCGCATATTACCCGGCGTTACTCGATGCCCTGGTCGAAACCTGTCGCGCAGATGCGGGAACTGGTGCAGTCGATCCGTGCCATCTGGGATCACTGGTACGACGGTGAAGATCTGAACTTCGTGGGCGAGCACTACCAGCTGACTTTCAACGCGAGCCTCTTCCGGCGCCATCCGCTCCACCCGGAAAGGGCCCCTATTCTGCTCGCTGCGGTTGGACCTGCGATGATGCGGATGACCGCGGATCAGGCAGACGGCTTCATCTGTCATCCGTTCATGAACGAGCAGTACTATCGCAACGTGATTGAACCGGTATTGCGAGAAGGTGCGCGCTCGCGTCTGGATGACTTCATGACGGTGATCTCACCGAATGTCGTGATCGAGGATGATTCGGAAGAAGCTGAAAAGCGAATGCTCAACCTGCGTAACCGGATGGCGGCGTACGGATCGACGCCAGCGTATCGCGGGGTGCTGGAGGAGCATGGTCTGGGTGATTTTCACACCCGGCTCAATCTCCTGAGCAAGGAGAACAAATGGCGCGAGATGGGTGAACTGATGACCGATGATGTCATGGCGCTATTCTGCATTCGCGGTGATATGGACGCCGTGGTCGGTGAGGTGCTGCGCAGGTACGGTGATCTGGCAACAACCATCAAGTTTCCGGTGAGCCAGCTCGCGGTAGCGACAGCCTTGCGAAATCGCCTGGCGCTGAGCTAAGGCGCTTTAATCTGCCTCTTTACGCAAACCATCCAATATTCTCTTCCCGTTCGATTCAAACAGGTGCTGATAGGACAGCGCTTTACTGGTCCTCCTGGCTCCGGGGGGAAGCAGATCTCGTTCCATTCTTGGTGTTGAGTCCAATTGAGATGCACCGACCAGGAGTGCGCCAAAAGAGATGATCAGATCGTGACACGTTTCGTCGGACAGACCGGTGCACTCTCTTAGATGATCTATGAGTTCCGATAAAACCGCTTGTGACATCCTGACTTCTTCGGCGAATACAGCGCGGTTGATATTGTGTTTGATCGTGGATTCGAGTCTTGAGCGCAGCTGGATCTGAATGGGATCCAGGCTGCTGGCTTTATAGTAAGCACGTACAAACGATTCATCCGTCATTCCTGGACGTAATTTCTGGCAAAGCTGGTTTTTCCAGGTTTCCCGCAATTGTTGGTACAGGGCGAGGAGCACTTCTTCGCGTGAGCTGAAGTAGCGGTACAGACTGGCCCTGGCCAGCCCGGTTTCGCGAGCCAGTACCTCCATTGAAAACTGATCAAATCCAGCGGAAGTGAGAATACGGTGTGCCACGTCCAGTATTTCCTGGCGACGCGCTTTCTTTTTCTCCGGCGATCTGGCCCTGCGTTTGATCGGTTCTGACTGTCCCATGCGTTTCCATCCTTTTGGACTTGCAGTTGTATCACAGGAGTGCCATGATGTTAAGCGACACCCTGTCTTGTTAAGTAGGAACACAATGAAATATCGTTCGCTGGGCCGAACTGGACTGAAAGTCTCTAATCTCTGCCTCGGGGCAATGACCTTCGGGAGTGGCGAGTGGGGATGTGAGGAATCTACTGCGCAGCAGATTGTCGATCGCTTCATGGATGCTGGTGGCAACTTCATTGATACCGCTAACGTTTATGCAGCTGGCGAGTCCGAGACGATCACTGGCAGGGTGCTGAAAGGTAAACGCCAGAGCGTGGTGCTGGCGACCAAAGTTGTATCTCCGATGGGTCGGGGTCCGAATGATGGCGGAGCGTCGCGTAAACACATTCTTGATTCGATTGACGCAAGCTTAAGGCGGCTGGGTACCGACTACATTGATTTATACCAGGTCCACGCGTACGACTTCACCACCCCGTTGGACGAAACGCTGAAAGCCCTTGACGATTGTGTGCGGCTGGGAAAGGTCCGTTACGTAGGATGCTCCAACTACGCGGCGTGGGAGCTCATGAAAGGTAACGCTCTGGCACGGGAGCTTGGTACCGCACGGTTCGACAGTCTGCAGCCGCAGTATTCCCTCATCTGTCGCTACATCGAGCGCGAGCACCTGCCGTTATGTATCGAAGAAGGGATTGGGGTGATCCCCTGGAGTCCGTTGGGTGGTGGGGTACTTACCGGGAAGTTGCGCCGCGACATGGATCCTCCTGCAGGATCTCGCATGTCGATGAATCCGGCTGTTGCGAGTCTCGATGATCGGACGCTGGATACGGTTGACGCGGTCGTAGAAATCGCAGCAGAACTGTCATGCACGCCTAGCCAGGTAGCATTGGCCTGGGTAATGCGCCAACCGGGCATCACTTCACCCATATTTGGTGCGCGCACCATTGAGCAGCTCGACGACAACATCGGCGCAGCGGAGGTTGATCTGACTGATGCGATGCGTGCTCGACTGGATGAGGTGTCGGCGCTGCCGGAAGTCTATCCCTATGGGAATAGGGGCCGTGCGAAAGAGATCTTGAAAGCCATGAATTACGAAGCGGCGTGACAAAACACAACTGAAACCGCGCGTGTGTTGCGGGGACAATCAGGAGGAAACATGAACGAATATGACATGGTAGTAAGAGGCGGAACGGTATTGGATGGCAGCGGCGCACCGGCAGCGACGCAGGACGTTGGTATAAAAGGCGGGCAGATTGTTGGTGTCGGTCAGCTTTCGGGGCGTGGTGATCGGGAGATTGATGCGGACGGTGCATTGGTCACTCCTGGATTTGTGGATATCCATACGCACTATGATGGACTGGCGACGTGGGCTGAGCGGATGAACCCCTCCAGTCATCATGGGGTGACCACAGCGGTGATGGGTAACTGCGGTGTGGGTTTTGCGCCGGTCAGGCCGGATGACCACAAGCTGCTTGTTGAACTGATGGAAGGTGTTGAAGATATCCCTGGTACTGCCTTGTATGAAGGACTGCCCTGGGCGTGGGAGTCATTCCCCGAGTACCTGGATTTCCTGGATGCACGCTCTTACGACATGGATATCGGAACGCAACTGCCGCACGCGGCACTTCGCGTTTACGTCATGGGCATGCGCGGTGCGCAGCGGGAAGCAGCCACCGACGGTGACATCGCGCAGATGCGAAAGCTCACGGCGGAAGCCGTTCGTGCAGGTGCGCTCGGTTTTTCAAGTTCACGGACGCTCAACCATCGCAGCATCACAGGTGAGCCGACACCCACATTAACCGCGGCAGAGGCGGAACTGGTCGGCATTGCCCAGGGTCTCGCGGACGCAGGGACCGGGGTCCTGGAAATGATATCCGACTTCGAAACACTGGATAGCGAATTTGATCGGCTCATGGCGATGGTGGATGTGAGCGGCGCGCCGATGTCGATTTCTCTGGGTCAGGCAGGAAGAAATCCTGATCGCTGGCGCCGCATACTCGGCAAAATTGATGCTGCGAATGAAGCCGGACGGACTGTTAAGGGCCAGGTTGCGCCACGCGCTATAGGCATACTGTTGGGGCTGACCTCGACGCGCCATCCGTTTATGGATTGTCCCGCGTTTAGGGCCATTGCCGATCTGCCTCTTGCCGAGCAGGTTCAGGCGCTCCGGGATCCGGGTTTGAAAGAACAGATCCTGGGGCAGGTTGAGTCGGGCAGTGGGTACAAACGCATCTGGGTTGTGGATGAGCAGTTTGATTACGAACCACAACCCGAAGACTCGATAGCGGCCAGAGCGCAGGCTGCCGGTTGTTCCCCTGAGGCTCTGGCGTACGATCTCATGCTGCAGCAGGACGGCACACAGCTGCTGTACACCCCAATCATCAACTACGCCCAGGGAAATCTCGATTGCTGTCGGGAGATGATCCTGGCGGATAACACCGTAATGGGTCTGGGTGATGGGGGAGCCCACGTGGGCATTATCTGCGACGCCAGCTTTATTACATTTTTGTTGACTTACTGGGGACGGGATCGGCATGAGGGCCGCATTGAACTGCCGCGACTGGTCAAAGCGCAGACGCTGGACACCGCCCGCGCGGTTGGCCTGAATGACAGAGGCATGATTTGCCCTGGTATGAAAGCTGACCTGAACGTCATCGACTTTGACAACCTGCGAATTGAAGCGCCCCGCACAGTTTATGACCTCCCGTCGGGTGCAGGCCGGCTGGAACAGCCGACACAGGGCATTCTGGCGACGGTGGTTTCCGGTGAGGTCACATACACAAACGGCCAGGCCACGGACGCGCTTCCGGGCCGCCTTATCAGGGGGCAACAGGGGTGACTGGCGTCATCACTGATCTCGTACCGCTGCTCGATCCGGAGATTGCCCCGCTGTTTGAGAAGGTACCCGCGGTGGATTACGCGGCAGTCACGGATTGGGATGCCGCCCGCGCCACGCGATTTGTCGAACCAATGGATTCAACTGATACGGTCAGCATCACCAATGTGACTGTGCAGGGTATGTCCCGTGACCGAACACATGATCCTGTTGCGCGTGTGTACGCACCGAAGAATTCACCAAGCCCGCACACGCTACTGTGGATTCACGGAGGTGGCTTCATCGGGGGACACATCAACGACAACGACAGGATCTGTATTAGCTTTGTTGAAAGTGTCGGGTGTAACGTTGTTGCTGCTGCATATCGATTGGCGCCTGAACACACGTTCCCGGCAGCGACGGATGACTGCTACGCGGTACTGAAGTGGATTGGCAGCGGACCGGATATCCTGGGTGGGGAGCCGGAAAAAACTGCAGTTGCCGGGGGAAGTGCGGGGGGTTGTCTTGCCGCGTCGATGGCGCTGATGGCACGAGACCTGGATGGCCCCTCGTTGTGCCATCAGATCCTGGTTTTTCCGGTGCTGGACGACCGCCTCACCACTCATTCTGCGCGAGTGATCGATGATCCGCGCACCTGGAGCCGCACCAAGGCGCTGTTCAGCTGGCAAGCCTATCTCGGGAAAGCGTATGGAGCTGATGTTTCGCCGTACGCGGCACCGGCCAGGGCAGACGATCTGTCCGGGCTGCCACCCGCAAGTGTGTTTGTGGAGGAACTTGACCTACTCAGGGACGAAGCTGTGGAATATGCCACCCGGCTGACTGCTGCAGGGGTCCGAACCGCGCTCAATGTTTATCCGGGCACTCACCATGGGCATACGGGGCTTGCTCCGAAAGCTGCGGTGAGCAGAAGGACCACGCGGGACATCCTCGAAGCGATACAAAAGGCGTTTGCTCCGACGAGAGCGTCAACGTGAGTGTTGAGGTCCGCACTCAGCAGATTGTTGCCAACGACCTCTCATTTACCGCGGATGTTGCGGGTTCGCCAGATGGAGAGCTTGTGTTGCTCCTGCACGGCTTTCCCCAGACCCGCCATACGTGGCGGCACGAACTTGTGGCGCTTGCCGAGGCTGGTTACCACGCATGTGCATACGATCAGCGCGGCTATTCAGCGGGGGCAAGGCCGCATGGGATTGAGTCATACGTGCTTGAAAACATGGTGGCTGACGTATTTGCCGTGGCTGAAGCACTGGACCATCCACAATTTCATCTCGTTGGACACGACTGGGGTGGCGGTGTTGCGTGGACGACCGCGTTAACCAGACCGGAACGGGTCAAGACGCTGTCTGTGATATCCAGGCCTCACCCCAAAGCATTTGCGAAGTCCCTACACGCCGATCCGGAGCAGGCAAACAGGTCGCGGCACCATAAAGGCCACAAACGGGCGGAGGTGACGGATGAAATTCTGGCCAACGACGCCCAGCGTTTACGGCTTGGCCTTGAGCAGGGCGGTGTTCCACCAGAAGACGTGGAAGCTTACCTGAATGTGCTTAGCGATCGTGAGGCACTGGATGCTGCTCTGAACTGGTATCGCGCGCTGGACATGTCACAGATCCCGAAGGCCTGCTTTACAACGGTCGATATGCCCACGTTGTATGTATGGGGGAATGCGGATGGGGCTGTTGGGCGGTATGCGGCTGAACTGACCCAGGCGTACGTGAACGCGCCGTATCGATTTGTGGAGCTGCCGGAGGTCGGACACTTTGTCAC
>JANQFF010000132.1 GCA_028277965.1 Pseudomonadales bacterium | reverse complement strand
GTCAGGGTCGCGTGTTTGGTGGCAGTGTTGGCCATCGTGTCCTCCTGGCTGGCAGTCTGACAGCATGGACCGGCAATCACTTGGATTGATGCCCCTCGTCAGCCTTCCCGTTTTTGTTCTTAAGTGTTCTTTTAATCAGCGCTCTAAAGCGCTGCCGGTGAAGCGATGCGTAGCGTCAGCCGGCTCGTCTTTGCGGTGCAGACTATTAGAGCCTCCCTTGGGCTGTCAATGCTTCGGTTCAGTCTCTGGCGGCAGACCTGAGACCAGAGGGAATAATGGGTTGCTTTGGATTGCTGAAGAATTGCACATGGACGCGACCGTCTGCATCAGGCTCGGCAACAGCGCGACGCTCATCTACCATGTACACGATCTTCTCTGCAACGATCGCTTCCTGCCCACGCCGCAATTCGCACCCGCCAAGTCCACTGACCGTGCCGGTTTCCAGATCGTACGTCAGGGATTCCGCACTGAAGAGATAACCGCCGGTTGTCGTTGTGCTCTGATTGCTGTCAGATGAGTTCGTTTCCTGAGCCTCAGGGCTCAGTACCTGTTCGAGGTAGACCGTCAGCATGCTGGTATTGAATGTGTAGTTACCCTGGCGTGCTTTTACGTTGCCTTCCCAAACAGCCTTTTCTTCGTCGAAGTACACAAAAAAGCGATCTGCCTCGATCGCGATGGGAATACCGAGAGGTGGGTCTTCAGCAACCGTGTCGAAAGGCAGTGTGGCTGCGAGGAAAAGCAGGATCGGCGATAAGAGGTGACGTTGTGTCACAGGTAATCCCCCGGAAAGCGCAAGCATGCTAACAGTTTGCGAGGCATCCAACTACTACCGTCAACGTCTGCTGAGGGCAGTTCCGCAGGGACGTTGACGTGCATTTCACCTGAATCGTGATTAAAATTGCGAGCCCGTTTGGGTGTATGCGCTTTGCACGAGTGCTACCCGCCCCCGGCAAGCTGATTACCTGTCTGGTTGTTACACGGCCCAATCCCAGGGGCGTGTTCTCAACATGTTGGCATGGGTGTTTGGACTGGAACTGAGAGTTGGATACGACATTATGAAAGATGCTCAAACCGGGCGACCGATCAATCTCACGCTTTTCCCACAGCCTTTCCCTGCAATTGTGTCGATTAGCCACCGTATAACCGGTGGTGTGCTGTTTGTCGGTGTTGCGTTCTGCCTCTATGCACTCGACCTCGCGCTGTCGTCTCCCGCCGGGTTTGACGAGGCGCGGGTTCTGATCGCCCAGCCCTTTTCGAGGCTCATATTTCTGGGGCTGATCTTTGTGCTTGTGTTCCATGTCCTTGCCGGTATCAAACACCTGCTGCTGGACTTTCACATGGGTGATTCGTATGAGGCAGCGCGAATCGGTGCGAGCGTGATTGTTGTGGGCACCGTCATCATCACAGGTCTTCTGGGAGTAGCGTTATGGTAACTCAGGTACTGAGCCTCACCCGAAGCGGGCTGACAGACTTTGTTATTCAGCGAGTGACGGCAGTTGTCCTGGCTGCCTATACGTTCTGCATTGTTGGTTACTTCCTTGTATCGGATGTGACGTATGAAGGGCTCACTGCCTATTTCTGGTCGCCAGCGATGCAGATCTTCAGCACCGCAGCGCTTTTGTCGACGCTCGCTCATGCGTGGATTGGCATGTGGACAATCGGGACCGACTATCTGAGACCAGCCCACATCGGACGCATCGCCACCACCGTCCGGTTTGCATACCAGATTGCCTGCCTGGCGGTAATGTTTGTTTACCTGGTCTGGGCGCTGCGCCTGATCTGGCAATTCTGAGGACACTTCTCTCTTAAGGTTTTCTTTAGGTTTTTTATGGCAAGAATCAGAAAAATGGAATTTGACGGCGTCATCGTGGGCGGTGGCGGGGCGGGTATGCGCGCGGCACTGCAGCTCGCCCAGTCAGGTCTCAAGACCGCCGTCATCTCGAAAGTCTTCCCCACACGGTCACATACCGTTTCCGCCCAGGGTGGAATTACATGCGCCATTGCCAGTGAAGACCCTGATGACGATTGGCGCTGGCACATGTACGACACGGTGAAGGGTTCGGACTACATTGGCGACCAGGATGCCATCGAGTACATGTGTTCAGAGGGCCCGCAGGCTGTATTCGAACTCGAACATATGGGCCTGCCGTTTTCCAGGACGGAGTCTGGCCGGATTTATCAGAGACCGTTTGGTGGCCAGTCGAAGGACTTCGGCAAAGGTGGCCAGGCGGCGCGTACCTGTGCAGCGGCCGACCGGACCGGCCATGCACTCCTGCACACGCTCTACCAGGCTAATCTCAAGGCGAACACAACATTTCTCAACGAGTGGTTTGCCGTGGACCTGGTTCGGAATCAGGACGGCGTGGTGGTTGGTGTCATCGCTATCTGCATGGAAACGGGTGAGGTCGTCTACGTGGCGTCACGCTCAACGGTCTTCGCCACCGGCGGTGCCGGACGTATCTACGCTTCAACGACAAATGCGCTCATGAACACGGGCGATGGCGTCGGTATGGCGCTGCGGTCTTCAATTCCGGTGCAGGATATCGAAATGTGGCAATTCCACCCGACAGGTATTGCCGGTGCAGGCGTGCTCGTCACGGAAGGTTGTCGCGGCGAAGGCGGTTATCTCATCAACAAGGATGGTGAGCGCTTCATGGAACGTTATGCCCCAACCGCCAAAGACCTGGCAGGTCGGGACGTGGTCGCGCGTTCAATGATCCTGGAAATCCTCGAAGGCCGCGGCTGCGGTGAAGAGGGTGATCATGTGATGCTGAAACTCGACCATCTGGGTGAAGCGGTGCTCAACCAGCGCCTGCCCGGAATTCTCGAGCTGTCCCGCACGTTTGCGCATGTTGACCCCATCAACGAGCCGATACCCGTGGTTCCCACCTGTCACTACATGATGGGCGGGATTGCGACCCAGGTCAGCGGGCAGGCGCTTGAGCAGACGACTGAAGGCGGGGACCTGCCCATCGAAGGTCTTTACGCCGCAGGTGAGGTTGCCTGTGTGTCTGTGCACGGAGCTAATCGCCTTGGCGGCAATTCGCTGCTCGATCTGGTCGTTTTCGGCCGGGCGGCAGGCCTCCACATCGAAGAGGTGATGAGGCAGGGCGTTTCCTACCGTGAACCGAGTGAAAGTGATCTCGAAGCATCCCTCGCCCGCCTGAATCGTTGGGAGTCCTCGACCGAAGGGGAGTCCGTTGCGTCGCTGAGAAAGGAGCTGCAGACGGTGATGCAGAACAACTTTGGCGTGTTCAGAACAGAAGAACACATGCTGTCAGGCATCCAGGCGCTGGCAGATCTGCGGGAACGTATCGGTAAGGCGCACCTGCCGGACAAGTCGAGCGCGTTCAATACAGCCCGCCTGGAAGCACTCGAACTCGACAATCTCCTGGAGGTTGCCGAAGCCACCGCGATTGCAGCGGAAGCGCGCAAGGAAAGCCGCGGTGCCCACGCCCGTGACGACTTCGGCGAACGGGATGATGAAAACTGGCTGTGTCATTCAATGTATTTCCCTGAGGAGAAGCGGCTTGGGAAACGCGCCGTCAATTTCACACCGGCAACGGTAGAACCTTTTGAGCCCAAAGAGCGGGTGTACTGACATCAACGGATAAACACGATGCAAGTAAGTATTTACAGATATAACCCAGATGTTGATGAGGTCCCGGCGATGCGGGACATGCAGGTTGACCTGCCCGAGGGCAAAGACCTGATGGTCCTGGATGTTCTGGAACTTCTGAAAGCCGACGATCCCACCCTGTCCTATCGCCGTTCCTGCCGGGAAGGGGTCTGTGGCTCGGATGGCATCAACATGAACGGTAAGAACGGTCTCGCCTGTATCACCCCTATCTCAGAGGTAGCCAAAGGCGGCAAACTGGTCCTTCGTCCGCTCCCGGGACTTCCGGTCGTCAGAGACCTCGTGGTGGACATGAGCCAGTTCTACCAGCAATACGAGAAAGTCCAGCCCTACCTCATAAACAATACACCGCCGCCGGCGCAGGAACGTTTGCAGAGCCCCGAGGACAGGGAAGAACTCGATGGTCTGTACGAGTGTATCCTGTGTGCCTGCTGCTCCACCTCCTGCCCCTCGTTCTGGTGGAATCCGGACAAATTTATTGGTCCCGCAGGCCTGTTACAGGCATACCGTTTCCTGGCAGATACCAGGGACACGGCTACCGCGGACCGACTGTCCGCGCTCGATGATCCCTTCAGCGTATTCCGCTGCCGGGGCATTATGAATTGTGTCAACGTGTGCCCCAAGGGTCTCAACCCCACACGGGCCATTGGCAAGATCCGAACCATGCTCATGCAGCAGGGGACCTGATACCAACTCACGTCTTCACTGAATTCGCCCAGGTAGGCTGATGACTGACTTATTCGAACGGATGTTGCGCTCATCGCACCTGAGCGGGCAGAACGCTGCTTACATAGAGGATATGTACGAGCAGTTTCTCGACGATCCGGCTGATATCCCGGCCCAGTGGCGCAGCTATTTTGAAAAACTGCCACGCGTTGAGGGGGTGATCGGCCCGGACACCCCTCATTCATCGGTTGTCAGTCATTTCGAGAGGCTTGGGCGCAACCGCCTGAAAGCCCGCCCCGAAAAAGTCGCAACCGAGGTTACGAGCGAGCATGAATCCAGGCAGATGCGCGTGCAGGATCTCGTATCGGCGTACCGTCATCGCGGTCACAAGAAAGCCCACATCGACCCCCTGGGAATGATGGAACGGGCGCACATGCCGGTCCTGGATCTGGCGTATCACCACCTGACACCGGCCGATCTGGATGAGACTTACCAGACAGGGACGTTTCACTACGGCGACGGCACCGCCAAGCTGAGGGAGTTGGTGGATGCGCTCGAACGAACCTACTGCGGGTCGATAGGTGCGGAATACATGCACATCGTCGATGCAGGTGAGCAGTTGTGGGTGCAACAACGCCTCGAAGGCGGTCGACCGAGGTTCAGTGTCCAGGAGAAAAGATCCATCCTGGAACGCCTGATCGCGGCTGAAGGGCTGGAGAAATATCTCCATCGCCGTTACCCCGGCACCAAGCGGTTTGGCCTGGAAGGGGGTGAGACGCTGATACCGATGTTGCATGAACTTCTCCAACGTCTGGGAAGTCATGGTGTGCTCGAATCGGTGATCGCCATGGCCCATCGGGGACGGCTCAATGTTCTCGTTAACGTGTTGGGAAAGAATCCGGCAGATCTCTTTGACGAATTTGATGGCCGTGTGACGGTGTCTGAAGGGTCTGGTGACGTTAAGTACCACCAGGGATTCTCCTCCAACATCATGACGCGAGGTGCATTTCCCCACCCGG
>JANQFF010000476.1 GCA_028277965.1 Pseudomonadales bacterium | reverse complement strand
TTCGGACTCGCCAGATGCGACGCATGCGTCGCACCTGTAGGAGCGGCTTTAGCCGCGATCCGCTAGAATCACAGAATGTCGGAGAAAGTCACCAGCGGTGCCAAGTTCACGACACCTGACGGTGTCAGCGCAATCAAAGACGGCATCAAAGCCACGAACCAGGACGACGCTTCCAAAGAAAGAGTGCCGAAGCCCCCATGGCTGCGCGTAAGACTGAAAGGCGGAAAAAAATACCTTGATGTGCAGAAAACCGTCAGGGAACACTCCCTGGCAACTGTATGTGAAGAGTCTCACTGCCCCAACATCAGCGAGTGCTGGAACCACGGCACGGCAACAATCATGCTGATGGGCGCCATCTGCACTCGGGCATGCCGTTTCTGTGCTGTCGATACGGGCAATCCACGCGGGATCCTGGACCCGAACGAACCTGCCAATGTTGCGCGCTCAGTAGGTCTCATGAACCTTCGCTATGTTGTTCTCACCAGTGTCGATCGGGACGACCTGGGTGATGGCGGTGCCGGTCACTACGCTGGCTGTGTCCGTGCAATCAAAACCAGCAGTCCGGAAGTCGGTGTAGAAGCGCTAACGCCGGATTTTTCCGGCAACCGCAACGATGTCGAAACCGTCGTCCAGTCCGGCCTGGATGTATTCGCGCAGAATATAGAGACAGTTGAGCGATTGACGCACACCGTCCGGGACCCCAGGGCAGGTTACGATCAGACGCTGAAGGTGCTTGCCCATGCCAAAGCAACTGAACCGGACATACTGACAAAAAGCAGCATCATGGCAGGTCTCGGTGAAACCGATGAGGAGATCTTTACAACCCTCGAGGATCTGCGGCAGCACCAGGTGGACATCGTGACGCTGGGGCAATATCTGAGACCCACCAGAAACCACCTGCCCGTAGACCGGTACGTCACACCAGACCAGTTTGAGCAGTACCGGGAATGGGGATTGAAGATGGGATTTCTCGAGGTTGCTGCAGGTCCCCTTGTGCGATCGAGCTACAGAGCCGACCGAATTCTCGACAGGAACAACCTCGGCCTGGAGACCATCCCCGTCAAAACCCTCTAAAGAGTGCATATCCCTTCAATTTGCGTGAACACGTTCACACAGGCAGGTCCGTACCGTTATTAAACTGCCCAGTGGCTTATCAAAGAGGATGTTCAGGTGACCAAGGACGCCACTCTTGAAGCAGAAGCACCATCCGGCGAACCAGCAGGTCGCAACCGCCGTAAGCTGCGCAACTTCCTCAAACCCAGATATCATTTGAGGTATACCAACCTTTTTATCGGCGGTGCTGTCGTCACGATGGCAACAACTGTCTTTACGATGCACAACCGTCTCGGCGACGTCGACCGTCTGCTCAACTCCGATGACGCGATGGATCTGACGGGACATCTGCCTGTCTATGAAGCGTTGACCGACATTACGACAATTGCGCTGGGTGGCTTTGTGGTATTCGTGATTTTTGCATGCGCGCTCGCCATGCTCATTAATCATCGCGTCGCAGGACCGACCACTGCCATCATTGACTGCATCAATCAACTGGCCCAGGGAAACTACCAGTACGACAGACGGCTACGAAAAGGTGACGAACTCCGGGACATCCACGAGGCACTTCAGAATCTGGGACATGCCCTCCGGCGCAAACAGATATCCACAGCACCAACGCGCAGAAACGCGACCGGTGAAGAAGATGCCGGCCCAGAACCGACCGACACATGAATCGACGAACTTACCAGCACGGTAATGCCGGTGCGCTTTTTCTGCCGACTATCGGCATTTTGACCGTGGTCGGCCTGGTCCTCTTTTCTCACTATGAGCGATCAGCCCGGCGTGATATGGCACATGCACACTCAAACTTCACCGAAGCCCTGCGAGCAGCTCAACTCAGCCTGACATCCAGAACCATCGATGAGGACGCACCGCTGCCGGCCAATACCGGTGAGTGGATAGCACTCTTCAATCATCACACAGAGGCACCCGGGGGTGGGCCCGCGTTTATCGTCAACAAGAAAGGCAATCCGGCCACCGGCGCGGTAGGTGTTGCATCTACGAACTTCGGCACCGAGTTGCATCTCACCCGTCCAGCCTTCCAGATCCTGTCCGAACACCAGTCTGTCGTTAAGAGCCTCACCGAAAACGAAACTCTATAGCCCGGCTTCCCGGCTATCCAAACCAGGTTTGCCTTGCAACCTCAGATTGCGCAAACTCCGCGCCTTTGCACGGAGATTGGATCAATCGTGGCCGATTCGGCAGCTTCAACAATCAGCGAAATCACCCTGAGCAGGGGAGCAGCGGACGCTATACCGCTACAGCTCGTCCGGACAGAGGAGTTCGAAGCCTATAGCGAATCGCTGAGTTCCACAGATCAGACCTGGCTCAGTCGCCAGGGTTTCACAGCCAAGCCCGGGCAATTCGCATGGACCCAGGACAATCCAACTGTGCTGGTCGGATGGAATGGAGAAGACGACTTTCGGGCTTTTGGAAACCTCGCCCATACTTTGCCGGAGGGTGTCTATAGGCCGGTCACACCGGTCTCAGACCAGCAGATACTCGGCTGGCTCATGGGTGCCTATCGTTTCAACCGGTACAAAAAACCGAGCAGGACACCGGCCCGGATAGACGTGCCCGCTGAAAACGATGCCCAGCTCATTGCCGATGTTGCCGATGCGGTTGCCTTCGGAAGAGATCTCATCAATACACCTGCCGCCGATATGGCGCCATCACACCTGGTTGCGGAAGCGACCGCTCTGGCTGAACAGTTTGACGCCCAGGTGGAGGTGACCGTCGGAGATGCCCTCCTTGACCGCGCCTGTGGCGCTATTCACGCCGTCGGCCGGGCCGCTGAGGACCCACCGGCCCTGATCGACCTTACCTGGGGCGACGTCAACAACCCCGGCGTCACTCTGGTTGGCAAAGGTGTGACATTCGACAGCGGTGGTCTGGACCTGAAACCTGCCAGCGGGATGCGCCTCATGAAAAAGGACATGGGAGGTGCCGCCACCGCGCTCGGTTTAGCTCACCTCATCATGGCCCAGGCACTACCCCTCAGGTTACGCGTGTTGATTCCGTGCGCGGAGAACGCGGTAGCAGGAAACGCCTTCCGACCGGGAGACATTCTCAGCACCCACAAGGGGCTGACCGTGGAAATCGACAATACAGATGCAGAAGGGAGACTTCTGCTGTGTGATGCCCTGTCCATAGCGAGTGAAGACAAGCCAAAGTGGATATTCGACTTTGCGACCCTGACGGGATCCGCCCGGTCGGCTGTCGGTACCGAAATCGCGGCGATGTTCAGCAGCGACGCCGACCTGGCGACCGAACTGGCCGCAATCGGCGTAAGTGTCGGTGATCCCGTCTGGCCAATGCCCCTCCATGGGGGTTATGAACACATGCTTGATAGCAAAGTTGCTGACGTCGTCAATTCCGCCTCAACGCCATACGCAGGAGCGATAACGGCTGCCCTTTTCCTGCAACGGTTCGTTGGTAAAAACACCTGGACTCACTTCGACATAATGGGTTTCAACACCCGTTCACGCCCCGGTCATCCCGAGGGTGGTGAAACCATGGGCTTGCGCACGGTCTTCGCGTACCTGAAATCGCAGGTTGAACCATGAGTATTCTAAAGAGACTCGAAGAAGCTCCACTGGGCACACGCGCTGATCTCAGCGAAGTCCTCGATGTACTCCCCTGGAACCAACAGGGTCTCGTTGCAGCTATCGCCCAGGACGCAACATCTAAAGAAGTGCTCATGCTGGGCTGGATGGACCGTACCGCCATTGAACGTACCCTCGAAGAACGGCGGGTCTGGTATTTCTCCAGGAGTCGGAACACGTATTGGCGCAAAGGCGAGACATCCGGCCATGAACAGGAACTTGTGAGCATGAGGTTCGATTGCGATGGCGATGCTCTGTTGCTGTCGGTAAACCAGACAGGTCCCGCCTGCCATACCTATCGTGAAACCTGCTTCTATCTGTCCGTTGATCTGTCCGTCGATCAGTCCGTCGACGGCGGAGAGATTGTTGTTATAACCGAACCCACAGGATCTGCAGGATGACTGATCTGTACTTGCACAACACGTTGAGCGGTCAAAAAGAGAAATTCGAACCCCTCGATCCTGAGTGTGTAACGATCTATGTGTGCGGACCGACCGTGTACGACTATGTGCACATCGGGAACGGGAGACCTGCAGTGGTCTTCGACGTACTGGTACGTCTGTTACGCGCGATGTATCCGAAAGTCACTTACGTGCGCAACGTCACCGATATCGATGACAAAATCAACGCGGCCGCTCTGGCCAATGGCGAACCTATCCAGGCCCTGGCAGATAGGTACACAGCTGCCTACGAAGAAGACATGCAGGCACTCGGGGCCGCAATACCCGACGTCACCCCCCGCGCGACTCATCACATCGACGAGATCATCGAGATGATCGAGGAACTGATCGATGGGGGTTATGCCTATTCCAACGACGGGCACGTACTGTTCAACGTGCCTGCCGACCCTGAATATGGAAGTCTTTCGAAACGATCACTCGAAGACATGCTGGATGGGGCACGTATCGAAGTTGCTCCCTACAAGAAAGATCCCAAAGACTTTGTCTTATGGAAGCCCTCCACCGATGAACAACCGGGCTGGCCGAGCCCCTGGGGGAACGGTCGGCCGGGTTGGCACATCGAGTGTTCGGCAATGATCCGTAAACACCTCGGCACAACCATCGATATTCATGGTGGCGGTTCGGACCTCACATTTCCTCATCATGAAAACGAGGCTGCCCAGAGCCGCTGCGCAAACGGCTCACCCGACTATGTTCGCTACTGGCTGCATAACGGCATGTTGACCCTGGGGGCCGAAAAGATGTCCAAATCACTGGGTAATGTTCTTACAATTCATGAACTTACAAATACTTATTCAGGTGAAGAGCTAAGATACGCACTCCTTTCAGGACAGTACCGCCAGCAACTGGCGTGGTCCGAAGACCTGATTCTCCAGGCGCGCGCAAGCCTCAATACGCTCTACCAGACACTTCGGGACAACCCCGGTAATGCTGGCGAAAAGAACTATTCCGAACTCGGTATCGATTCATTTGCGCCGGCTTTTGTGGAGGCCATGTGCGATGACCTGAACACACCGAGGGCACTCGCAGCGATCCATGAGCTGGCCGGTCAATTACGCCAGGCGTCAAACGCTGACGAGGCAGAGGACGCTCGCTGCCGGTTGCTGGCAGCCGGCTGGATGCTCGGAATTCTGCAGGAAGACCCGGAAGCGTATTTCACGAGCGGCCAGCATGGGGCTCTTTCTGCTGACGATGTCGAGGCAAAAATCGAAGAACGTTCGTCAGCGCGCAAAGCAGGAGACTATGCCCTGGCGGACCAGATCCGTGACGATCTCGCCAGCGCCGGTATTGAACTCGAGGATACGCGCGACGGCACGCGCTGGCGTCGAACGTAAGTCCACCAGAGCAGCTCTTGTTTTTGCATTTTCCGGACATACCCTGATGTATCCGGTGGCCATAGTGGGTTCAGGCCTGATACAGGAGGCGACGTACCGGGCCATGGGCCGGTCAGGTTTCGAGGACATCAACCTCTACTATCGATCCGACTGTTCGAGACTGCCAGCCACGACGCTGACGGCCAATCTGACCCGTATCCTCAAAGCCCTCGAGTTCACAGAGCTCAATGAGTACGGTCATCAGCCGGACCGTGCTCAAACGCGGCTCGCGCGATCCGGATACCTCCTTGCCGAGATTCCCCTCGGACGATTCATGGAGGACCGCTATGGCAGCCCGGTCATCAACATCGAGTTGTCACAGATGGCAGCGGTCACCGAGGTGAGGAGCGCACCTCCCCTCACGGAGCTCGAGAAGTCACACAACGCGGTTTTGATCGCGACACCCGAACAGGGAGGTGAGATCCAACGGTGCTATCACGCAGCAATCGAACGCCGCAATCCCGAGGCGAACATAACGTGGCTGGGACGCTCTTTCTGCGCATTTCAGTTCAGTACACCCGAGAGAACGCACTTCCTGTTTTGTGTAAGCTCCGAGGATTCCCTTGATCCGGGGGCGTGGCACCCTCATCTCGCCGAACCGCTGAATGCCGCAGTTGCAATTGATCTCCCTTCCTTCCACGAACCGATCCCTCAGTGGCATGAGGGGCACATCGCTTACCTGGGCGATGCTGCCTACCGGGTGAGCCCCGTGATTCCCGAAGCAACATACCTCGGCCTGGAGGATATCTGGGTCCTGTCGAGAATGATGGAAAACTACGAAGAAGATGTCGCTTCCGCGCTGTCAGAATACGAAAAATACCGCAGGCCGAGAGCTCGTCGTGTGGTGAATCTCAGCGAGGTTCTCGAGAATCAGTATATGAAAGCGACACCCGTCCAAAGCCTCTTCAACCACATCAACACCGCGTTCAGCACCCGTTTCCTCCCCGAGATCCGCATGCAGAAGCTCGATTGGATGTACGCTTACGATTGCATAAAGGGATTTCACTAGTGAGCGATGGGTCATGGAGGCCTCTACACATCGCTACGGTCCAACAACTGACCGCCTGTGTCGCAAATGTGATACATGCAGGCACTCAACGTAATGGAGCCGGCAGCTGGTTAGTGACGCAGTCTGCTCTCTGAGCTGAAGCTCTTACGCAGGAAGTCCATCTGATCACCGAGGATACGGCCGCCGTTGATCAGCGCCAGGTACTCCGCGAAGTTCGGTACATAAGGTAGTGCCAACAACTCCATCGAGCACTCATCGAGAAGGCGGCTGCCTTTGAAGTGATTACAGCGCTTACAAGACGCAACTACATTGTCCCACGTATCAGCGCCCCCACGGGATACCGGTACCACGTGATCCCGGGTCAATTCACCGTCCGTAAAGATATTGCCACAGTAGAGGCACACGTTTCTGTCACGTCCGAACAGAGCCTGATTCGTCAGCGGAGGAATAGCACCATCGTTGGGGACAACTCTCCCATCACACGCAATGATGCTGTGGATATCGATACAGCTTGGACAACCATCGAGACGACTGTGGCCACCCCGGATATGCAGGACAGGGTCCCCGATGGTCCACACCACAATTTCCCTGGCATACAAACACACCGCGTCCTGCCAGCTCACCCAGTCGACTGGATGTCCGGCTACATTCAACCGCAATATCCGTGGTATGCGGGAATACTCGCTGATGGTTGCTGTCATGTAATACGCACCTTAGTCAGCCTGTCCAACACTCCTGTTCGCTCCCAGACCCCCCGCTCTCCAGCGTCCCGAATCGTTCCGGAACCAGGCGGGTTATGACCATTTCGCCACCGCGCGCACACCGTAATGTGATTTGGCTTGTCAGGCAACCCCGCTAAATCACCCTTTACACCCCGTCTATGGCTCGGCAAAGTACCGCGTCATGAGGTGTTCCCTCCTGATTCTGCTGGTCGTCCTGGCAGCTTGCCGTTCAACAAGCACCGCCGTCACAGTTGACGACAATCAACCTGCCCGCGATCCGAATGAGAAGGGACAGTGGTTCTGTCAGTCACACGTGTCCAACGAAGAATGGGACTGCATTCAGGACAACGCGCTGGTAACAAATCCTCAGCCAGAAAGAATTCCGCCACCACGCGAAGTTGAACGACCAGTTGCAGGCTCCCTGCCGGGCGGACCACCCCGATCCTATGGCTTACGGCCCGTACGGGAAACACCTCCCCGATCAGCGCAACCCACGCCACAGGCAGCCGCTCCAGTTGACGACGAGGTGTCGACGCAAGACCCGATGCCAGACTATGTTCGACTGTCTTACCGTCCTGAGCGACCGGTATCTCTGCTCGAGTTGCCGGAAGATTTCTGGGTTGTACAGCTTGTCAGTCTCAGCAGTCGCGAAGCACTCGAAGATCATGCGAGAAACCACGGGCTGCAAGGCATGTCAGCCGCCCAAATATGGTCTCAAGGCCAGTTTTTCTACATTCTGATCCTCGGTATTTACGAAACCAGGGAATACGCGGAACGTGCTTCCACCAATCTGCCACCGCCATTCGACACACACGATCCATGGATACGCAGTGTCGGATCACTTCAGCGGGCGATGCGGGCAGCTGAACAACAACTAAACCGCTGACCGCGCCAACAACCCCCGGCGTGCTATTCGGACTCGATCCAGTTGCCGGCTGGTGAATCGACCCATTCGTCACCCTCTGTGAACGCAACCCCTGCAGGATCCCCGCCCTGCTCAACTATCTTCACCTGCTCCAGCATATAGCGGCGCAGACGTGCTATACCGATATCGGAGGTGCGCAAATGCTCGTGGTTATGCCACGTAATGTCACCCTGGCTCTTCTGAGCTTCATAGTCCCCGGGGTATATCTGGTGCTCTTCTTCTGAGAGTTCCTCCCACAATTTATCGTTCTGACGCGAGCGGATTTTCTGCAAATCCCCGGGTTGCTCCACGCGTCCAACCGAATAGATGCGGAAGTGTGTATTGTCGATGGGCAGGACCCATCCGAGGAGCCCGCACCGGCCTGGATCGAGCCGCGGGCTCGGCACCACACGCAAGGTAGGTGAGACAGCTTCGGAAACCCTGCGCAAACGCTTACCCTCACCGAGTGGTCTATAGGACGTGAGCCTGACACCGGTGGGTATTTCTTCGTAGTGGCACTCGGGCATGCTCGCCATTTCAGGCACGAACTGAGTACCGGAAAACGATGTGTGCAGAATGACCACATGTAACGGATCCAGGACGTTTTCGTAGTGCTGAAACCAGTTGAAGTCCAGGATGACAGGCCCACCTCCCCCTATGGAACGATCATCCGCATCCAGGATCTCCCCTTCGTCGAGATCTTCAAGCAGCCGGTAGCGAGGTAGCAGGGGTTTCTTGTCCATCGGCCCCATGTACGCCCAGATAAGCCCATATCGCTCTTCGACCGGATACCAGGGCTGACGTACAGTATGGCGGCGCTCCCCGTTGCCAGGTTCACATGGTTGCTCGAGACATTCGCCCTGTGCGGAAAACAGCCAGCCGTGGTAACAACACCGTATCCCCTCGGCTTCAACCTTACCGTAAAAAAGCGATGATCCGCGATGAGCGCACCGTTCGTGTACCAGGCCCACCTGACCATGCTCGTCACGAAAGAGGATGAGGTCCTCTCCGAGCGCACGTACCTGACGAGGTGTTTCAGTGGCATCTTCAATAAGGCCGACAGGATGCCAGTAACGTCGCAGCAGCTCCCCCATAGGCGTGCGTCGTTCCACCTCGGTCAGCGCCACTTCGTGTTGATGAGGTTCCAGATCGTATGCGGAACGTATCATCGGCTTCCCTCCTACGCGTCTGCCTGACCCGGGATTTTTGATTTCTGCAAAAAGGCGATGGCCGAAAGAATAGACAACACGGCGTGACCAATCGCACCACCCATTTGTGCTCCCTCAATGAACAGTGAGATTGCGAGACCGGTGTGAAAGGTCAGCAGAACACCCAGGGCAACTGTAACTGCCTGCAGGTTGTTTCTGTGCGGCCATACCCATAGTGACAGGCTTGCAATGGCAAGAGCGGCAAACCCATAGTGCATCGACCACATGCCGGTTGTGGCAGCTAACGTTGAATCCGCGGTCGAGATCAATGCGACTGCAGCCATTGCTTCCATCAGGAAGTTCAGAACCAGCAGAACGATAAACAGTATTTTCATATTTCTTGTCTCCCCCTATTGAGCGTCCGCATATTCCTGAGAAGACGCCTTCATCGTTCGACCCATCATTCTCATGGTTGCAACCAGTTGCTCAGACTCATTGAATGCCTGGGTTTCGTACCAGACGTATTCTGTTTGTGGGCTCTGCCCCACACAGATCACCTCGCTGGTGAGTTTGTAGTTGCGATTCAGTAAAAACGGACCATTCGCGTAGCCAATTTCGATTGCCCCGAAGAGACCCACCGATCCTTTAGTGTATGGATCCAGTGTTTTGATCGGATAACCCCATAGATACTGAATGATCGTACAGGGCGCTGCGACAACCTCACCCCACGGCGAACCGTGCCGGTACCAGTCGAGGGGATCGCTGATGAGATTCTGGTCGAACCGCTCGAACTGCTTTGTGGGATCGGCAAAAACCTCGTACTCCCCGAGCGACATGCCTGGAGTGATCTGATCGTAGATTCGCAATTCAGATGGGTCACAGGGCCGCAGGTCTTTCGACCGCAACTCCGAAGCACTGTGATCGCCAACCGCAGCCGTACCTGTTGAAACGAGCAGGCCGTCCTCTCGCTCCATCCAGACCCGGGTCTGAGTAGCGCCTTCGGCCAGGGGTTCGGCAAAAACCTGGACCTTTTCCAGATCGATGGTGGCATTCTTGAAGCTCAGCGACAGGTTTCCGTTTTCAAACCAGCGTTGGCCGAAAATCTCCACCAGCACCGGCGGGAACTGATTCATATGCACGTCACCCGCCACGGTGCCGCCGCGAAAGCCGAGCTTCTCGGCAGTCGCATCGTCGTGAATACTCCCGGCGCCTGCATCCGCAGACCAGTTACGGGCCGCCCACAATGGTCCTTTAAGCACTTCTGACATCTGCTACTCCTCTCAATCCGGCAACCCTAACACTCGTTTTGCGATGATATTGAGCTGCACCTCGTTTGAACCACCGGCTATCGATATGGACTTGGCCTCCAGCCAAAGCCGAGTCATTCCCAGTTCTTCATCTGAAAACTCATCCCCTTCCCAACCCAGACCCTGAACGCCACGTATCCGCATCTGCAGCTCGAGCTGGGCTTTCACGTATTCCGCTTCGACATAATTGAAGATCGACGTTGCCGCGCCCGGCGTTTTGGCCTCTGCCTCATCCACTGCACGGCGTCGGGTCAGCATGAAAGCTGCTTTCTGCATCTCGTTAACCACGAGTTCAGACCTGATAGCGGGATCGACCACACCGTCGGCTTCGTAAGAACGCGCAAGGTCCGGCAGGGGGAGTGACGGCAGTATCCTTTCCAACGGCCCTGCCGTATCGGCACTTGCAAGTGCCGCCAGCCCTGACCGCTCGTGTTGCAGGAGCCGTTTGGCAATGGTCCATCCCTCATTCACCTGACCGACGAGGTCCTCTTTGGGTACTTCCACGTCGTCGATAAACGTCTGACAAAAAGGGGACTTTCCATTGAGCAGTTCAATCGGCTGGACAGAAACGCCAGGATCATCCATTGAGAAGAGCACAAAGCTGATCCCCTGATGTTTTGGAGCGTCCGGATCTGTTCTGACCAGGCAAAACATCCAGTCCGCGTGCTGCGCGCCCGATGTCCAGATCTTGCTGCCATTGACCAGATAGAAGTCACCTTTGTCTTCCGCCCGGGTTTGAAGACTCGCCAGATCGGAACCCGCATTCGGTTCGCTGTAGCCCTGACACCATGCAACTTCCCCGCACGCTATCCTGGGCAGGTGTTTCAGCCTCTGATCTTCGCTGCCGTGTTCGAGGAGGGTGGGCCCAAGCATGGTGACACCCATCCCACCCAGCGGCGGACGGGCATTGATACGCTGCAGCTCTTCCAGCAACACGAGAAAGCGGGCTTTATCCAGACCCGCTCCGCCGTACTCGACCGGCCAGGTTGGAACCGTCCAGCCCCTGTCAGCCATCCGCTCAAGCCAGACGTATGCATCCGGATTGGTGGCACGCCGTTTAGTACCGCCGTTGACCTCTTCGCCAGGCACCATGCGGGTGCGCATCGATGCAGGACAGTTTTCCTCAAGCCATCCGCGCGTCTCTGCTCGAAACGTTTCTATGTCGGTCAAAGCTGAACCTTCCCCCCGGAGAGTGACGTCACCCTAGATGAACGGGACACATCAGATCAAGTGGGCGTCAATCCAGGCCCAGTCCAGACTCAGCGAGATAGGTGGACAGGTAGGCTTTGCCTGCTCTTTTGGCTTCCGCAACCATCGTCGGTGTGATTTCGCCATGCGTCTGAACGGAGAGTGAGAACATCAGATCGACGATCTCGATAGCAAAGTAGAGCGCTCGGGAGAGTTCTGCATCTGGATTGATCCCGCAGGATCGTTCGAACAATGACATCACGAGCCCGCCGATGTGCTCATCGTTCGCGCGGTCAGCGATCTTGATATCCGGTGACGTCCTGGCCCCGAGGATGAGTTTCGCATAGGCGGGTGAATCTCCGTAAACGCGTGCCCCCCTGTCGACCGCAGCATCGAAAAGTGATTGCCAGCTGCGACTCTCCGACGCTGAATACCGCCCACCCAGACTTTCGTTCAGAACAACCGAGAAGCGCGCTCCAAGCGCCTTGTATACCGCATGCGCGTTATCAAAAAAGTGATAAGCAGAACTAACCGGCACGCCGGCGCGCTCGGCGATGTCCTTCAGTGAGATTTCGTCGAGTTCAGCATTCGCCAGCAGGGCTTCGGCGGCATCCAGCATCCGCTCGCGACGCTCAAGGCCCTTCCGGTAGACGCCCGTACCCTTGCCGGTGGTTTTCATAGCTCCATTCATAACTCGAATATATTTGATTTTTTCTAAAAATGGAATATATTCGACTTATTAAAGGGGGATGATCATGCGCCAACTACTGACAGCTGTCCTGCTGACCCTGTTCATAGGTTGCGGTACCGACAGTCACGAAACAGCCGACTCGGTCTACATGTCCGGATCCATATACACGATGAATCCTGCCCAGGCCTGGGCGGAAGCTTTAGCCGTGCGGGTTCTGAGATTGTCGCTTTGGGAAGCAACGAAGAGATTTCACGCTGGATAGGCGAGACCACAACCACCGTCGACCTGCGGGGACAATTTGTGATGCCGGGTCTGCACGACGCCCATCTGCACACCCAGATGGTGGCTGAATTCGAGGCAAATCTCAGTGTCGATCCAGAGCAGAGCTGGGAAGAGATCGCTGCCGCTATACAGGCACGTGCGGCTACTGCAACTTCTGACTGGATTCTCGGTGGGAACCTGCCCTGGCTGACAGAAGTGATTGGCGCTCGGGACGATGTCCCCGCGCACTTCAGTACACTCGACCGCATTGCGCCCGACCACGCCGTTTCGCTCTGGGACGTCGGCGGCCATGCCATGCTGGCCAACTCAAAAGCATTGGCGCTCGCCGGGATTACGGCCGAAACCCCCGACCCCGCCGGCGGCACCATCGAGCGTGACGAGACTGGAGAGCCGACCGGGGTTTTGAGGGAACTGGCGACCAACCTCATTCTCGAAAATGCGCCACCTCTCCCCCAATCCGTATACGAAGAGCAGATGGCAAAAGCGTTAACTCACCTTCTGTCCCTCGGCATCACCTCGGTTCAGGAAGCCTGGGCTTACCCTCAGACCATGCGGGCACTTAAAGCCCTGGATGAGGCTGGAGAACTGCCCACACGCGTTTCAGCCGCCATTGCCCATCCTGAAGAGTTCACGACGGCTCCGGCAAAATCTGCAGCAGTCGCCACACTGAATGCTTACCAGACCTTTGAAGGAGACCGTCTCAAAGCGCGTTACGCCAAGTTTGTGCTGGACGGTTCAGCCGGTGGGCAGACACTTGTCCTGGTCGAGCCCTATCTCGGCACCGATTTTTACGGCCACTTTCGAAATGACCCTGAAGCGGTGATGAGCGAAGTGAGCCGCATGCATGGTTTAGGGGTAGGCAGCATGCTCCACGCCGTGGGTGACGGCGCCGTGAGGCTTGCGCTGGACGCTGTTGAACAGGCGATCGCAACACATGGAGAAAAAGGCGTTCGGCACATCATTGCTCATACCGTATTTGTGAATCCGCAGGACCTGCCCCGGTTTTCTGAACTTGGTGTGATCGCCGAGTTTTCCCCCTATTTCTGGTTTCCCAACGAAGGCCAGGAGATCCTCAGATCCGAGCTTGGCCGAAAACGTCTCAGTTGGGCGTTTCCGGCCAGATCCCTCCTGGATGCCGGTGTCCCGACTGCGGCAGGCAGTGACTGGCCTGTTGTGTTTGATCCCAACCCGTTTCCTGCGATAGAAACACTGGTAACCCGGGAATACCCCGGCGGATCCGAGGATCACTTCGGCAAACCGCATGCCATCACTCTGCCCGAAGTCCTGCATACGTTTACGCTCGGTGGCGCCTACCTGATGCACCAGGAAAACGAGACAGGCTCGCTGGAGCCAGGCAAACGCGCCGACTTCATCGTTCTCGACCAGAACCTCTTCGAAAGCGATGTGTACAACATCCACCAAACCCGTGTGCTCCGAACAGTTCTCGACGGGGAGGTCGTTTACCAGCATGGAGAAGACTCGTGAATGATTTCTACAACGCTTCGCCCGAAGAACAGGGACAGCGCCTCGAAGCACTGGCAGAGGCTGCTCTGCCTTTGTGGGGAATAGACGCCAATGCACGTCTGGTGTTGATTAAACATCGCGAAAACGCCGTGTTCTCGGTATCAACCGGTGACAACCGCCACGCGCTGAGGGTACACCGGGCCGGTTACCACACGGACGACGAACTGAGATCCGAGTTGCAGTGGATCGAGGCGATCAACTCGGATGCGCTGCGCACCCCCCAGGTGCGCAAAACGGTGGATGGCGATCTCTTCAGCTGGGTCGAAACTGCAGCGGTTCCCGAGCCACGCCAGGTAGATATGCTCGAGTGGTTTGACGGTTCTCCTATCGGAAGTGTCGAGGATGGACTGTCTGACCCGGCCGAGGCTATCTCATTGTTTCAGACCGTTGGCCAACTGATGGCCACAACCCACAACCACACCCAGTCCTGGCAGCCACCAGCAGGTTTCACCCGCCATGCCTGGGACGAGGATGGGCTGGTAGGGGAAACGCCATTCTGGGGACGCTACATGGCTCTCGATATGCTCGAGGATGACCAGCGCCGAACATTGCAGGAGGTCACGGCAAAGACTCGCGCGGATCTTGCTGAGTTCGGTAAAGAGGCTGACCGCTACGGTCTGATCCATGCGGACTTCCAGCTCGAGAACCTGCTGAGAAGCAATGAAGGAGTATGCCTCATCGATTTTGATGACAGTGGCTGGGGGTGGCACCTGTTCGACATCGTCACTCCGCTGTTCTTCCTCCAGGGAGAAGACGGCTTCGATGACATGCAAGCCGCATTCATTGACGGCTATCGTTCAGCCCGGACACTGACCGATGCGCACCTGGAGCAATTGCCCATGTTCATGCTGCTGAGAGGACTGACCTACCTCGGCTGGATGCACACACGGCGTGAGACGGAGACAGCACAGGAGCTGGGTCCGCTCGTCGTAGAGATGGTGGACAACCTCGCGGAGGCTTACCTGTAATGACAGACAATCACAAAACCGAACTTGGCGTGATGCACGCCGATCTACGCCGCTATGACTCCGGTGATGTCACCAACCGCGAACTCATAAAGAGGCGGGCAAGTCACCTGGCCGGGAGTGTGCTGTTCTATGACAATCCTGTCTGGATCGTGCGGGGTGAAGGACCCTGGCTCTACGATCACGACGATCACCGGTATCTCGACTGTTACAACAATGTCCCAAGCGTCGGGCACTGCAATCCACGTGTGGTCAACGCAATTGCCGAACAGTCCGCCCTGCTCAATACTCACACCCGCTACCTGCACGAAACAATCATCGAATACGCTGAAGCTCTGGCTGGCACATTTCCGGATCCGCTCGATATGTGCTACTTCGTCTGTACCGGCACAGAAGCCAACGAACTGGCGATGCGAATCGCGAGATCCGTGACCGGGCAACGAGGCGCGATCGTGATGGAAGGTTCCTATCACGGCAACAGCACGCTCATCAGCGAACTGTCGACCATGACCTACTCCAGGAAAGACACGCCGGGTCACGTGGCAGCTGTCGAACCACCCAACCTGTATCGTGGTTCCTCCAGCGACCCCGCCTCCTACGTGGACGCCGTTGACGACGCCATTGCCCAACTCGAACAATCCGGTGAGGGTGTGGCGGCCTATCTCTGTGACGCCATGTTCGATTCCCAGGGCGGTCTCGAAGCACCAGGAAACTATTTCACAGCGTGTTACGAAAAGGTCCGCGCCGCGGGAGGTTTATGCATCGCGGATGAGGTACAGCCGGGATTCGGGCGCACCGGGAAAATGTGGGGCTTTGAGAACTACGATGTTGTCCCCGACATCGTGACGCTCGGCAAACCCATGGGTAACGGCCATCCTGTTGCGGGTGTTGTCACGACCAGGGACATCGCCGACCGGTTTGCTGCGGCGACTCCCTTCTACTTCAACACATTCGGTGGAAACCCGGTGGCAGCCGCGGCAGGCCTGGCCGTTTTGCGTGAGCTGGAAGCCAATAAACTTCCTGCAGCCGCCCTCCACACAGGTCGCTACCTGCGCCGCGGACTGGCCCGGCTGGCGGACCGATTCGAATCCATCGGCAACGTACACGGCCTGGGGCTGTACCAGGCCCTGGACCTCGTCACTGACAGGGAGACCAGAGAACCCGCAACATCACTCGCAAAACAGATCCCTGATCTCATGCGGGAACAAGGTGTGCTCATTGGCCTCAGTGGCCGCTACGGGAACGTGCTGAAAATCCGGCCGCCGCTGGTCTTCGGGCAGGAGCATGCCGATATCCTTCTTGATGCGCTCAATCAGGTTTTCTCCACAGTGACGACGAGCGTATAAATACCCTATCCTTCAGGAAAGACTTGGAGAGCCACACATATGCGAATCTTCAAATTCCTGTTTGCAGGCCTGATTGTTCTGCTGCTGATCGTCATCCTGGCCGCACCGCTGGGCCCTTTACCTGGTGTAATCATCGGTGGGGAAGCGACGCCACCACCTGCCATATGGCAAGACACGTCGAACGTCGATGAGATAAAGCTGCGCGTCCCGGGCACGCCACCGCGGGTTGTCATCCTCTGGGTCATCGACCAGGCAGGAAAACTCTACGTGGTTGGTGCCCCTGACAGCGGCTGGGTCACGATGCTTGGAGAGGGTGGGCCGGTTGATATGCGTTTGGGTGACGCCACTTACACACTGCGCGCAGAACCAGTGTCTCAGGGTTGGGAGAGTATTTTCACCGCCTACCTCGACAAGTACCGGCCGGGTTATCCGGACATTGTGGCGGGTATGCCGATGCCGAGTGAACCTGGTCAGATCGCCGTGTACCGACTCGCCAGAAACTGATCAAGTAAGAATCGCGGCTAAATGCCGCTGTCGGAATCAGCTTTGCGCCGATTCCTTATCGAGTTTTTTCGCAAGCGAAAAACTCGCAACGACGCGTCAGCGACGTACTTTAGCCGCGATCTTCTGTCTTCAGTCCTTGAACAGGTCCTCGGGGATGTCTCCCGGGGACATTGTCCATTGCGGGTCCCGCTTTTCGATGAATGAAACCACCCCTTCTTTGGCATCGGGCTGAGAACCTAGCCAGCCGAACACCGGGTTTTCCCGCTCCATCATTT
>JANQFF010000464.1 GCA_028277965.1 Pseudomonadales bacterium | reverse complement strand
CGCCGCCTGGAATACCGTCACGCTCAGCAGCGCTGTCACCATTAATTCCGGCGGATACTATGTCGCATGGTTCATGGGTGATCCCAATATCTTTATCGGGCATGAAGACGTAGGTCCGATCTCGCGCCGCAGCTTCGAGATCCTTTCAGGGCAATGGGCGGATTATCGGGAAAACAACCTCCGCGATTTTCTCATCCGTGTGAACATCGCAAACTTCCCCTGCGCCATCACAGCTGGGTTCTCGGCACAAGATTCCGCAAACGTTGTCGATTTCACCAATCTTTCCACCGGTGCGACCAGCTACCTCTGGGACTTTGGCGATGGCAATACTTCCACGGCGACCAGCCCGACGCACACCTATGCAAGCGTGGGCACATATACGGTCTGCCTCATTTCCACGAATGCCTGCGGCTCGGATACCACCTGCTCTCAGGTAACGGTTACCTGTCCCGCTCCCTCGGCCGGCTTCACATACAGCAGCCTCGGGATCACGGTACAATACACGGACGCCTCTACCGCAGGCATCACAAGCTGGCAATGGGATTTCGGTGATGGCAATACCAGCACGCAACAGAATCCCAGCCATACCTATGCTGCAACAGGAACCTATACGGTCTGTCTGATCGTCACAAACCCCTGTGGCTCCGACACCACTTGTCAGACGGTCGTGGTTTGTAACCTGCCGACCTCGAGCTTCCTTTATTCGACCTCATCGCTGAACGCGAATTTCACCAATACCTCCTCGGGCGCCACTTCCTGGCTTTGGGATTTCGGTGATGGCAATACCAGTACGCAGCAGAACCCGAACCATACTTATGCTGCCTCGGGAACCTATACCGTCTGCCTGATCTCGACGAACTCCTGTGATTCGGACACCAGTTGCCAGCAGGTCAATGTTTGTCAGACGCCCGCACCGGTATGGAACTATAGCCAGAACGGCATGACCTTCAACTTCACCGACAATACACCCGGCTCGCCCACCGCATGGCTTTGGGATTTCGGTGATGGCAATACCAGCACACAGCAGAATCCGCAGCATACCTACGCGATCCAGGACACCTATCTGGTCTGCCTGATCATCACGGATATTTGTGGCTCTGACACAACCTGTACCTCGGTCCCGGCCTTCCCGATCGGAGTTGGCTCAGGCATGGCAGGCTTCGACCTGCAACTCTGGCCGGTACCGGCAGGTGACCGTCTGCAGGTGATGATCGAGGTACCCTCGGTCATGGACCTCGAATTGCGTCTCCGCGATGTGGCTGGCAAGACGCTCCGTCTCGACCGCAGCACCAATGTCAGCGGGCAGCGGGTGATCGGCCTTGACGTCGCCGAGCTTGCTTCGGGCATGTATTTCCTCGAAGTGCGGGCAGGCGATTACAGCCTCACACGCAAAGTCATCAAAGAATAAGATCGGTCGTCCGACCGACATGGAGCCTCAAGCGCGGATGCGCTTGAGGTTTCTTTTTTGTCCCTGCAAAAAGCGATTCGTAACTTCTTCCCGGACATTCGCAACAAGCATATGCCACAGGTTCGCTTCACCCCA
>JANQFF010000452.1 GCA_028277965.1 Pseudomonadales bacterium | reverse complement strand
ATTGGCTCTGCAACGTCGATAGAGTTGTTACACAACGCGCTGCTCATCCACGACGACATCCAGGATGAGAGTGAGGAACGACGTGGCATCCCAACTCTTCACGAGTTGCACGGCATACCGCTTGCTATCAATGCCGGTGACACGCTCGCGATGCTGAGCCTGCGTCCGCTGATAGACAACGTCGCAGCAATTGGGCCACGTCTTTCCACAGCCATCATGGAACAGGCACAGCACATGGCGATGGCTTCAGCAGAAGGCCAGGCGATGGAACTCGGCTGGATCCGGGATGACCGTTTTGACCTTGAAGATGGTGACTACCTGGAAATGGTCCTTAAGAAGACCTGCTGGCTAGCCACGATCTTTCCGGTGTTGATCGGAACCATCATCGGAACGCGGGACAACATCGACCTGGATGCCCATATCCGCTATGGATTCATGTTTGGGGCTGCTTTCCAGATCAAAGACGATCTGATGAATCTCGAAGCGGATGATCGGTATGGCAAAGAAATAAACGGGGACATTTACGAAGGCAAACGAACGCTGATGCTCTTGCATGTTTGCCGGATGGCGTCTGAGGATGAGCGATCGGAATTGATCGACACCATGAAGTTACCCCGGGAGCAGCGTACCGAAGAGCAGGTGCTGTGGATCAGAGAGTTGATGGATAAATACGGATCGCTCCAGCACGCACGCGATGTTGCTCACGGACTCGCCGGTGCTGCCCTGCACGAGTGGAGCCAGATATTTGAATCCCTGCCGCCGTCGCGCGATCGGGACTTTTTGAGGGACATTGTCTTATGGGTGTTTCAGAGAACGAGTTAGAGTACACCGACCCGTCGATACGAAGCGGATCGGCATCGCTGGCGGCTGTTCCCCCGTTTGGGATGCGTAATGTCACCTGTCGTGCGTTTCCCTTACACGCCGATGTCGCGGCTTTGAACGCGTTTTGCGATTCCTACCTGAACATGGACATACCACCCTCAATTGTTCAGTTCAGGCCCGCACTGCCTTTTGTCTATTTCCTGGCGCTTGATTATGGATCAATGTCGCCGGAAAGCATTGGTGTGCAGAACCTGGGTTGGGTAGCGCAGCACGAGATGCTGTTCATGGTTCCCCTGCAGAGATGGCGTGAAATTGACGGGGAAATGGTGTTTCAGGACTGGGCGTGTGTGTCACCCTTCATATTTGTCGACAACCCCATGTCCCAACGCACCGGGCGGGAAGTCTACGGATGGCCCAAGGTGCTGGGGCACATCACTGGCAATGTGCAGGAGTGGGTGAACGACCCGAGGGCCCCAACGCGTGTTTTCGATATGAGCGTGCACGTCTTCCCGAAAACGTACTCGGGTGAACGCCAGATGCCTCGACGACTTGTCTCCATTGAGAGGGCACCGGCACCGCGATTGTCGGAAATACCCATCAACGCCACGAACCCGTTTGGTTTACTTTCCTCGGTAACGCAGCTTGGCAGCTCGGTTGTCGATCTCACCGAGAGTCTTCTCGACATGACGCTTGGGTTGCGACTACGCGGAAACCGCACCAATCGTACTGCCGATAACATGACACGGATGGTGGCGGATATCGCGATGAAACTCGTAGGTGCGTTTCCCGATGTTCCGTGGTGGCCGATCGACGAGCGTACCGGTCCAACCGGTGCGGTCAGTGAGCTTTCCATCGAGCAGATTACCCTCAAGCAATTCCGCCATGTATCCAAACCCATCGAAGCCTGCTATCAGGCACTGGTGGGATCTCCGATGGCGGTGGATCGGGTCAATGCGGGTGGATTCATGGGTGATACCCATCTGCTGACGGGGGATGCGAGCGGCGGGTACTCGATCATGGTCCATCGATATGAGTCGCAACCAATCATCGAAGCGCTCGGGTTGCGGGTTCACGACCAGCTCGAAGACGATGACGGCTCGAAGGTCTCGGTGTTGAAACCCGTCCTGCCGTTCTGGACGGACGTCGATCTGAACTACGGAGCTGGTGCTGCACTTTGCTCGAGGGTTCCATCGAAAGACCCCCGAAAGCCTGTCAGGTGGATCGACGAGCAGCCCCCGCCGCCGGCGGAGCTTCACAAGGATTCAAAAGGAGACAAACGAGGAGGCGAAGGTGATAAGGACGCCGGGGACCTCGAGTTAACGGACGAGATGGAGCGGATTGACCACGAAGGTCTGGCGCTCGCTGAAGACCTGGAGCAGATTCAGTCGGAGGCGCTCCTTGAACTGTCGCCGTCGGGACCCGGTAGCGGCATTCCATACAACACTGCCCGGGGGGCGGCGACGCAGCCCGTATCCGGGCCGTTTCACTTTCCCGATATGACGATTCAGGTCTTCCCGCTCCTTGCTGACAAAGAAGCTATGCAGGGGTGTGTGGATCGCTACCTCAACGACATTCTGCAGGACTCCGGATTCTCCTTTGAGGTGATGGGCTCATACGCGTACCTGATCGCAAGCCTGTGTGGTGACGAAGAAGGGACAATGTGGTCGGAGGTGAACGACATCGGGTGGTGGGCGGAACGGGAGATATCCTTCAACATTCCCGTGAAGTGGCTGAAAGACGGTGAGATGCACTCCATAGCCATGGTTTCACCGTTTGTTTTCGCCAACAGTGGTCGCGCTGTGCTGACCGACCGGGAAGTGAATGGTCGCGAAGCGGTACAGGCAAAGATCGATACGGATGAGGACGTCTGGTTTACGGACCCATCAGGTCCTGTCAAACCGAGAAACCTGTTGCGCGTGTCTACAAGTGTATTTCCCGCACTTAATCTTGGGCAACGGGATGAAGAACGCGTCTTGCTCGAGATCGACGAAAAGGACGTTCTCGCATACAACAATATGGTTGGTTGGCGTCTGGTAGCTGAAAGCTGGGGGCAGGAGATTGCCGCAGAATTGAACCGGCTGACCAGTATCAGGAAAGACTTCGCCTCTGAGGTGAAAGATGCCAAGGCGCTGGCAACGGAAATACTTGCAAGCGGTCAGTCGGTCAATTGGATCAATCTCAAGCAGTACAGGGACACGGCGTGTGACCGTGCGTGTTACCAGTCGGTTGTACACACAACCTGGAAAATCACCGATGTCTATGACGTCAGGGAAATCAAGAACCGCATGCACGTGCATCTCTACCGTTACCCGGGCTTGCCGATTGCGGATACTTTGGGATTGAAAGTCAAAGCAACGCGATCGCGTAAAGGCGGGGTCGTCGAGAGTTATCAGCCGATGCGTCCGTTCTGGATGCGTTTGGCGATTTGTCAGGACCTTGGCCGGGAGCTGTGCTGGCGGACCAAGTACGATTCGGAGTGGACTATCAGTCATCCCCTGTTCGGCGGTGATGAGCCTTTCCGTTACCGGGGCTTCGCGGACTTCGGCGGTGATTACGGTGAAGGACCGTCAGCGTATTTTTCGAGTTCCGGCTATCCAAAGCAGACGAGGGCGGTTAGGCGCCTCGGCAAGTCGAAGAACTGGCGGCATCCCAAAGTGTCCCAGCGAATCCACGACACCGTGGACCAGGAACTGCGTCATGCGTTGTGGCTCGACCTCTCGGCAATCCGCGAGCAGACACTCGAGGACGATCGCTTTCTGGATATTCGCGACCTCGACAGTTTTGTGCGCAGTCAGACAACCGAAGAGCTCTACCGGAGTGTTGAGGAAATCATCAAGCGCAAACCTGAACTCAAACTGAGCGGTAAGCGCATACCCACACAGCGTGCTGCGGAAGCGATCACTCAGCTTGATGAACTGCAGCTTGTGATCGGAAGCATCCTGAGTGACCAATGGGCTCACTGGGGAGATCCGGAAAACGAACCCGCGCCGCCTGAATGCTGCATCCGTATTGATTCGGTTGACTGGTGGGAAGAGCGGGTCATCTGGATGCGCCGGCATGGCCTGCAGGATGCCGGGAACGGCTGGGTGGTTCCCAGGTCTGGTATGGGGCCTGGTCCGGAATGAACAGCGACCCCGTTCTTCTATACGGGGCTACGGGCTTTACCGGTCGAAGCGTAGCGCAGGCCTTTAGCGACGCCGGTATCGATGTAGTCCTGAGCGGGCGTAATCGTGTCAAACTCGGCGAACTGGCCGAGTCGCTGCAGCTGCCGTGGAAGGCCACCCGGCTCGACGAACCGGAGGTACTCGATCGTCTGGTTGCATCTGCCAGCATGGTTCTGAACGCAGCGGGACCGTTTGCTGGTACGTGCGTCCCACTGGTGGAGTCCTGCCTGCGGGTGAGACGACACTACGTGGACCTTTCCGGTGAATATCCGTCTTTCAGTGCAATTGAGCGCTACCACCCCGAAGCGATCGAAAACAACGTGATGCTCATGCCGGGTGCGGGGTTTGTGGTGGTGCCATCGGACTGCCTCGCTGTGCACCTGAAGAACCGTATGCCGGAGGCTCGTTATCTGCGCCTGGCTTTCTCGAGCGTTGAATCTTTTTCGCGAGGGACGTTAAGAGCCATGTTGAATCTCGTTGCCCGGAACGTCGTGATACGGCGTCACGGCAGCATGACAACCGTCCCGGTTGGACGCCTGCAACGCTGTTTCGACTTTGGGGACGGTGCGGTGCGTGGCACCGCGGTGAGCTGGGCTGATGTGATCACCGCCTGGCATAGCACCGGGATCCCAAACATTGAAGTGTATGCAGAGTCAGATGCGTGGCGCATGTTCATGTATCAGCTTGGGGCTCTACAGGCGCCTTTTCAGACCGCAGGTATTCGGCGTGCCATCGATCAGTTTGCGCAATACTGGCCTGAAGGTCCCTCAGCGCAGACGCAGGATCGGGCAACCCGACAGATTGTAGGTGAGGTGACGGACCCGGGCATGCATACCATCCGAGCCCGAATGACGCTGCCCGACGGCTATCTCATTACCCCACCCATAGCGTTGTCCATCTGTCAGCGTGTGCTGAATCGCGATTGGCATCAGGGGTTCCGGACGCCTGCTCAGGTATACGGTGTTGGGCTTCTTGATGACCTGGAAGGCGTGGAACTCGAAGACCTGACAAATCGCGGCTGAATGCCGCTCCTACAGAGATAAGCAAGATCCTTCTACCTTTGTAGGAGCGGCATTCAGCCGCGATCATCCCTATACACGCGAGTTCCGTAGAGGTAGATTGGTGGCTGAACGCAAATTGGGGGGAGGCCATGTCAGTCGTTACCTTTGATCCGGAAAAAGATCCTGCGAATCCGCCGGTCGGTGGAGGATTGTCGCGCAGGGAACTGATCAAGAGCGTCATTGCAACCGGGGCTGTCGTGTCAGCCGGTTCGTTGCTAGGCGGTTGCGGAAGTGGACCGGGTGAAACGCAAACTGCCGTCGGAGGTGTTGAACGCCTGATCTCACTCAACATCAACGGCAAAGTGAGACGTGTAGACGTCGTGCCTCACGAGACGCTTGCCATGACACTGCGTTACAAACTCGGTCTGACCGGCACAAAGCTTGGGTGTGACCGGGGCGAATGTGGTGCCTGCACGATTCTCATTGATGACACGCCCATCTATTCCTGTTCGACACTTACACACAGCGTACGAGGGAGAGCAGTGACGACCGTTGAAGGTCTACAGGCTGCAGATGGTTCGTTGCACCCGGTTCAACAGGCTTTTGTCGACGAGCTTGGACCACAGTGTGGTTTCTGCACACCGGGACAGATCATGACCTCGGTGGCACTGCTCCGAGCCAATCCAAATCCGACGCGAGAAGACGCGCGGCAGGCACTGGCTGGTAATCTCTGCCGCTGCGGCGCTTACGATCACTATCTGAATGGCGTCATGCGCGCCGCGCAGGAGGCTTGATATGGCATACGATCTGATAGGTAAAGATTTCACGCCGCCTGATGTCGTGGCCAAGGTCACGGGCAAAGCAAAGTATTCAGAAGACTTCCGGGTTGAAGGTATGGCCTTCTGCCGTATTTATTCCAGCCCGATGCCTCATGCGAACGTGAAGAACATCGATGCATCCGAAGCGCTCGCGATGCCTGGCGTTTTGGGCATACTGACCGCGGATGATTTGCCGCCGATGCCGGCACCGAACCGGCCGATACTCACCAATGAACCCCGGTATGCCGGCGAGCCGATTTATGTCATCGCCGCGGAGAGTGAAGAACTCTGCATGGACGCCATGGAGAAAGTCAGGGTCGATCTCGAGCCCCTCGACTTCACAGTAGATCCGCTGCAGAGCCTTTATCCCGGCGGTCCCAACGCGACCAATGGCGGCAATGTTGCAGGACGGGGTCCCGAGGGCGCTTACGTAAAAGAGACGAAGTGGAGTGCCCGGGATTTTGCGGCAGCCGGTGAAGGTGAGTTGCCAATGGGACCGGCTGAGACCGAGTGGGCGTACGGTGATCTGGAAGCCGGGTTCGCCGACTCAGACTACGTGTTGGACGACACGTTCATCACCCAGGGGCTCTCACACCACTGTATGGAACCACGGACCGCGCTGGCCTACTGGCAGAACGGCAAGTGTTTTGTCCATGCCTCATCCCAGAGCCAGGCATTCCCGGTTCCGTTTCTCGCCCAGTACATCGGTATCGAACCGCAGAACCTCGTTTTCATAGCGGAATACTGCGGAGGTGGTTTCGGCTCGAAAGGTACGGCGTACCCGGAGCAGGCGCTCCCGGCCCACATGTCGAAAAAGATCAACCGGCCGGTCATGATGCGAGTCACCCGCGTGGAGGAGTACAACATCGGCTCAGCCCGCCCGGGTTTTCAGGGCCGCATCAAAATGGGTTTCCGCAAAGATGGCCGCGTGATGGCGGTCGATCTCTACATTGTCCAGGAAAACGGGCCTGATGTAGGGATGAACGACTACATCTCGGCGGCTGATGCGCTGGCACTGGTCTATACGCCTGAAAACATGCGTTTTCGAGGCATACCTGTCGCGACCAACACACCGCCACGGGTCCCTCAGCGAGGTCCGGGTCAAAACCAGATTGCCTGTGTTGTGGAACCTTTGCTGGATAAAGCGGCTGCAGAACTTGGCGTTGACCGGCTCGATATAAGAACGATCAACACGCCCAACAACGGAACCCTGTACGGACCCAACAAAGGCAAGGTCACCAGTGCCTACCTGAAGGAGTCGTATGAAATGGGTGCGGAAAAGTTCGACTGGGCCCGCAAGAAAAGCCGCTCGGGGCAGCGAGACGGCACCAAAGTGAGGGGGATTGGTCTGGGGTCGGCCTATCACAGCGCCGGTTACTACGGTTTCGATGGCCTGGTGATGATCACGCCCGAAGGCAAACTGCAGATCCACACCGGTGTCGGTAATCTCGGGACGTACTCCCACAGCTCCACATCCCGGGTAGCGGCTGAAGTGCTCAAGTACGACTGGGACAACTGTGTGATCGTGCGCGGTGACAGCAGGAAACATCTGCCCTGGAACCTCGCCCAGTTTGGCAGCAATACGTCGTACACCATGACACGGACAAACTACGTGGCCGCCATGGATGCGGTGAACAAGCTGAAGGAAATTGCGGCTACCGATCTCGGTGGCAGCCCCGATGACTACGACATCGGGGATCACACCGTGTTTGCCACGGCTGATCCCTCCAAAAGCATGACGTATGCCCAGGCTGCTCAAAGAGCGATTGAACTCGGCGGTAAGTTCAGCGGCCAGGAAGCGCCGGAGGATCTCAATCCCATGACAGCCGGCGCGGTGGCAGGTCTCGCCGGACAGGGTCTGATCGGTGTCGCCAAAGACACCCTCGAGTCGGACGGGACACCACCGGCTTTTGCCGCAGCCTTCATGGAAATCGAACTCGATCTCGAGACCGGCAAGTACGAAATCCTCGACTACGTTGGTATTGCGGACTGCGGAACAGTGCTGCATCCGGCGGGCCTGGATCATCAGATCAAGGGTGGTGCGGTTGACGGCATCGGGTTGGGTGGATACGAGCGTCACGTTTACGACCCTCAGAACGGTCTGCCGGCGGCGACCGGTTTCAACGCGAGCCGCGTGCCGACTTACCTGGATGTACCGTCGACCATGACAACGGGCGCCGTTGGCATCGCCGATCCAATGAACCCGGTGGGTGCCAGAGGGATTGGTGAGCCTGTACAGGGGTGTGCTGCCGCGGCGCTGTTAAGCGCGATCTCCGATGCGATGGGCGGGCACTATTTCAACCGGGTACCGGTCATGCCTGACATGATCGTCAACGCTGTGAGCGGGCGCGAGCAATCGCATGGACCGCTGCAGGTCAATACGTTTTAAGGAGGGATGCCATGGCGACTAAAGATATGATGCGTCCTTTCCAGCTGTTCCAGCCGGAAAGCCTCGATGGCGCGCTGGCGCTTGCCGACAAACATGGCGGTGATGGTTGGATCATGTCCGGCGGTAACGACAGCCTGAGCTGGTTTAAAGATCGCGTTAAAAGCCCGGTGGCGGTCATCGACCTCGGTGGTGTGACCGACCTGGTCGGGATACGCGAAACCGCAAACGGCATCGAGATCGGCGCCCAGACCACACTCACGGAAATTGCCGAGAGTGATGTTATCCAGTCGAAGTTCAGCGTGTTATCGGATGCGGCCAGACATGTTGCCACGCCACAGATTCGAAATGTCAGTTCGATTGGCGGCAATCTCTGCCAGGACACCCGTTGCTGGTACTACCGGGACGGTCTCGATTGTTACCGGGCGGGTGGGACCAAGTGTTACGCCGACACACCGGAAGGAATGAACCGGGAACATTGCCTGTTCAACGCGGATCGCTGCGTGGCAGTCACGCCATCCGATACCGCACCGGCGATTGTTGCTCTGGACGGGCAAATGACCATCGCGGGGCCAAATGGCACGCGTACGGTACCGGCGGAGGAGTTCTTCATTGGTCCAGCCATCGATATCGAGCGTATGACGGTGCTGGAACCCGGGGAAATCCTCACGACCATCACAATTCCGAACACGTTTTCTGGCGCGACTTTCTACTTTGAAAAAGTTGCTGACCGCAACAGCTGGGACTTTGCCCTGGTAAACGTCGCAGCTGCCATTATCGAGGACGGTTCCACGATAAGTGATGCCCGGGTGGTCTGTGGCGGTGTGGAGTGTGTGCCCAAGCGGCTGACAGTTGTCGAGGAGGTCGTGAAAGGCAGTAGCCGGGACGAAGAAACGGCCGCCCTCGCCGGTCAGTCAGCGGTACGCGGTGCGACCCCGCTCAACTACAACCACTTCAAAATTCCATTGATGGAAAACCTGGTCAAGCGAGCGATACGGGACGCCTGATTGCCGGTCAGACTATGGAAGCACTACGGTACAGCAGTAACGCGTGGGGTCAGCGGGTACTCGAAGGGGTATCCTGGGACCTGCTTCCATGGTTCGTTGGCATAGGTGTCGTGGTCATTGTGGGCCACGCGTTGTACATGCAGTTTTTTGCCCGCAAGAAGAGCTGATTCGTGAGCGGGACGGGCACCCCATCTTCAGTGAAAGATGACGATCGCATATGGCGGCATCGCCTGACAGACCGGTCATTGCACTGGGTCAGTGCCGTATCTGTACTTGTCCTTCTGATTACCGGCTTTTTGCCGGTCGTTGGTGTCAATTTTGAATGGGTGACCATTCACTGGGTGACGGGCCTGATTCTTCTGGCTGCGGTCGCGGTGCACATTGTTGCCAGCATCCGGAAAGGGCAGTTCATGCGTATCTGGTTCGGATGGTCTGACATCAAAATAGTCTTATCCATGCTGTCCTCCACACCGGAAAAACCCGGGAAATACTCACCTGCGCAGAAACTCATGCATGCGGGCGTCACAGTTCTGGTGCTCGCTACCCTCGTCACCGGGCTCATCATGATGGTGCGAATCGATACCCCGCTGTGGGAACGCAATATTTATCTCTTTGAAGACACCACGTGGGGTGTCATCTATGTCGTCCACGGGCTGGCCGCCATGGCACTCATCTCAACCGCCATGCTGCACATATATTTCAGCCTGCGCCCGGAGAAGCTCATGTACTTTCGCAGCATGTTGCGGGGCTGGATGACGCGGGGAGAAATGGAAACGAACCACGACGTCAGCAAGTGGTCGGGAGACAGAACGTGAGTCGCGAAATCATGCGCGCCCATATCGATACAATCGAAGCAGGGTACGAATACCTCCTGGCGTATGCCGCCCAGGGTCTGGAAGCCAATCAGCAGGGACCGCATCTGGCTGAAGTACGCAAGCACCTCGAGGCGATGGAGATCGCGCTGACGGAAATTGGCGCAATTGTGCGGGGTGTGGCCAGGGATACTGATGGCGACAACGTAGCCTATGAATCGATACTGGCAGCGCTTGAGGAAGACGCGGAACGCTCCCGCGCGGCCGTCAATCTCGTCCTGAACCGGCCGGGTATCAGTTCACAGCTGGTCGACAACCTGAACGCTTCGATACACATCCGGGCATTGTTGACGGATCTCTTTCTGCTCGACGAGGCGTTTCGCGGCTAGTGTGGAATCGCGGCTGAAGCCGCTCCTACAACGAGAATCTCGCTACCTCCATGTGGGAGCGGCTTCAGCCGCGATTGTCCTGGTTCCTGGCGTCACTGCCGCAACAGATTCCGTTTGAAATTGCACCCACATATTTGTGGGTTACACTCAAATCGAGTTTCAGGGAGAAGGTTCATGGTCGATTTGAAGGTGAATGGCAAGACGCACGCGGTTGACGTGCCGTCGGACATGCCGTTGTTGTGGGTGTTGCGTGATGTCCTGGGGCTGATTGGCACCAAGTATGGTTGCGGCATAGCCCAATGCGGAGCATGCACGGTTCATGTGAACGGCGCGTCGGTCCGTTCGTGTTCCACACCCTTGGCTGCGGTTGGTGACGGTGAAGTGACAACAATCGAAGGGCTTGCAGACGGGACCAACCTGCATCCATTGCAGCAGGCCTGGATAGAACATGATGTCGCCCAGTGCGGTTACTGTCAGGCAGGGCAGATCATGTCGGCAGCGGCTCTACTTGCCGAAAATCCCTCACCAACGGATGCCGAAATCGATTTGGCTCTGCAGGGAAACTACTGCCGTTGCGGGACGTACAACCGCATCCGCAAAGCCGTGCGCAGTGCTTCGGAGGCAGGCGTGGCCATATTTGATCCCGCGACGGAGGTGACGGCATGAGTGACCTCAATCGAAGATCCTTCATCAAGACCACTGGTATCGCGGGTGGCGGGGTCCTGATCGCCTCTTTTGCGTCTGTACCACCTGGTGTTCTGGCACAGACGGACGATGCCGATCTGGTTAGCAACTATGATCTGAACGCTTTCATCAAAGTCGACAGCAGCGGCAAGATCACAATCTACTCGGCCAATCCGGAAATGGGGCAGGGAATCAAAACCGCTCTGCCGATGATCATCGCGGAGGAAATGGGCGCAGCCTGGGAGGATGTGACCGTTCTCGACGCACCGATCGATGAGACGAGTTTCGGTCGTCAGAGTGCAGGCGGTTCCACGACTATTCCGCGGACATGGGAACAGATGCGCAAGATGGGCGCCTCGGCCAGGGAGATGTTTCTGAGTGCCGGTGCGCTGGTCATGGAAGTTTCGAAAGACGAACTGGAAGCCAGTCGCAGCCGGGTGGCCCACACATCAGGGCGGTCGATGACGTTCGGTCAGCTGGCGAGTCTGGCGTCCAGACAGGCCCCGCCTCCGGAAGACGAACTGATGTTCAAGTCCCGGGAGAGCTACACGATCATCGGAACGTCCGTATCAGGTGTCGATAACCTGTCGATCACGACCGGGCTTGCCCTTTATGGCATCGATACAAATCGGCGCGATATGTTGTACGCGGCGTATCAGAAGTGCCCAACGATCGGCGGCAAGGTCGTTCGTGCGAACCTCGAAGAGGTCAAAAAGATGCCGGGTATGATCGATGCGTTTTTGCTCAGCGGAAACGACAACCCCCGGGAACTCATGGATGGGGTTGCGCTCGTCGGTGAAAACACCTGGGCTGTGTTCCAGGCGAAGCAGGCGCTCGATGTTGAATGGGATACGTCACGAGCGAGCAAAGACTCCTGGACGGCCATGGTGAATCGGGCTCAATCGCTTCACGGAAGCCGGGGAGATACCGAGACGATAGACAAGGGGGATGTCGAAGACGTCTTCGAGGACGCGGACAACACAACCCTTGAGGCGTTGTACGAGTTCCCCTTTGTCAGCCACTTCTGTCTCGAGCCGATGAACTGTACTGCCGACTACCGTAAGGGATCTGACGGCGAGAAGGATTCCCTGGAGATGTGGGTCCCAACGCAGCGGGCGTCCCGCCAGCTTGAAATGTGTCAGCGCCTCTACGGTCTCGGTGAAGACGAGGTCACTATTCACGTGACACGTCTCGGTGGGAGTTTCGGCCGGCGCACGTCGAACGAATACGTGTGCGAAGCGATTGAGATCAGCAAGCGCATGAATGCGCCGGTGAAGCTGACCTGGTCACGCGAGGACTCGGTGCGCCATGACTTTTTCCGTTCCGGCGGGTTTCAGTCCATCAAAGGCGCGGTAGACAACGAAGGGAAACTGGTGGCTTTCGAGAATCACTTCATGGGGATGGAAACGGACGGTCGCCCGGTTTCCGGGGCACGGTTCCGGGATACGGAGTTCCCGGTGCAGAACATCTCCGATGCCTATCTTTCCCAGACGATGTTCGACATCGACACTCCCTGCGGTCCCTGGCGAGCCCCGGGGTCGAACACCAATGCGTTTGTCGTACAGAGCTTTTTAAACGAACTTGCACATGCGGGCGGGCGCGATTACGTGGAGTTTCTGCTGGAAATCCTGGGTGAACCACGATGGTTTGAACCGGGCAATATCCGGTCATTGAATACCGGCCGGGCTGCGGATGTGATCAGTCTCGCTGCTGAGAAGTCAGGGTGGGGCAGGTCGCTGCCTGCGGGAACAGGGCTCGGTATGGCGTTCTACTTCTGCCATGCCGCGCACATCGCTGAGGTTGCGGAAGTGACGGTGGATGCTGACAGGAACCTCCACATCGACAACGTTACTGTGGCGGTGGATGTGGGTCCGATCATCAACATGAGTGGTGCAACTTCCCAGGTTGAAGGCTCGGTGATCGACGGCATTTCCACGATGATGACCCAGAAGATCACAATGGAAGAAGGTCAGATCCAGCAGTCGAATTTCCACGACTATGAAGTGATGCGGATCGGCCAGACACCCTCCGTGGATATCCATTTCATCCAGAGTGAGAACCACCCGACCGGTCTGGGTGAGCCTGCGCTGCCGCCTGTAGCGCCTGCCGTTGCCAATGCCATATTTTCGGCAACCGGGCACAGGATCCGGAAGATGCCGTTTGCGGAGGAGGGATACACGCTGGTCTGATTGCCCTGTGCGCCGGATCGTTAAATGGTCGTTGCTGGGGGTCGAACAGCCTCAAATCGTTGTATTCGGCAAATTGGAGAAATCGCGGCTGAAGCCGCTCCTACAGAGGTAGAAGGGTCTTACTTATCTCTGTAGGAGCGGCTTTAGCGGCGATTGCTTACTTCAGAGGCAGTTGTGGGCTACGGATTCCACATGCCGGTGGTCGGTACCACAACACCCTCCGACAACCTTCAGGTTAGGCAGAACGTTCATGAGTCCCGCATGCAGCTGACCGAATTCCGCTGGGTTACCGTCATCGAGGGTCTCACTATCATCGAGTTCAGCGTGGCTCATGCGTGAAGCGTTTGCCCGTACACCGCCGATGCGTTCCAGCCAGGCGGCCTCGAGCGGCAGATGGAAGTGGTCCGGGTGAGCGCAGTTAAGCATGTAATAAGCAGGTGCCTGGGATGCTTCGGCATCGACCCGCGCAATTGCTTCGTCGAGAGGTGTGCCGACGGGCAAACGACCATCGGTTTCCACGGTGAAAGAAATGACTGAGGGGAGCCCTGCGTCGTGAGCCGCGTTAGCGATCCCGATCGCCTCTTCGGCGTAGGTCATTGTTACAGCGGTCACCATGTCTGCACCTGCCTCGGCGAAGACACGTGCCTGTGTTGTGTGATACCGGTGAGCTTCTGCGACAGACATTCTGGTCTCAGGAGAGTAGCCATCATCTTCCGGACCGATACATCCGCTGACGAGCATCGGGATGTCAGCTGACCTGTTGCTGTCTCGCAGATAGGCCATAAGGTCAATTGCGTCCCGGTTGAGCCGCTCGACGTCTGCTTCATCCTGTCCCAGGCGCCTGGCCCATTTGAGACTGGCACGCCAGGTAGGGCTCTCCAGGACGAATCCGGAGTTTTGTGCGACCGCGAGGTCGATGTAACGCTGGTAGTAAGCCCGCAGGCGCTCTTTACCGTAAGGGTGATCCAGCAATGTGTACGCTGCAAATTCAGGCAGCTCGATGCCATCGTGAAAGATGAGAGACGTTTCGAGTCCTCCGTCTGTCAGGTACAGCGTATCGGCTGTGAACAGATTTGATGTGTTGGTCATGGTGTTTCCTTTTTTAGCTTACTTGCAGCACACACGTGCGGAGAGTCCCCGGGCTACTGCATAACCCAGGCCTGTTGCGAACAAAGCGGCAAACTCGGCAATGTTCGCGTTCAAGAGGGTGGTGGTTATGAAGATGTAGCTTTCCATGGTTCGTCTCCTGATCCGTGTCGTTGTCTTCAGGCGATAGCTGTGATCGCCGTATATTCGGTATGTGCCTGGTTGTTTAAGTACCCGCGAATGTGTTGACTCACAGCCAGCGTGTCATCCGCAGCGCCTGCGATGAAGGTTGAAGCCCTGGTACGCATCACCGGCAGACCCAGGGCGTAAAGCCCCGGCGCATCAACAATGCCGCCGGTGTGACGAAGTCCACCCTTGCGGTCGAAAGTGTCGACGTCCAACCACTCATAGTTGGGTTTGAAACCCGTTGCCCACAAGATGGTGCGGACTTCGCCACTGCCAAGTTCTGCACAAAGCCTGGATCTCGGCAGGACGGTCGGTTCAATGAGCAGATCCGGCTCCTGCAGGTTGACGTGGTCCATTTCATTGAATCGCTGCAGGAGGCGGATGAGTTTGAGATCCGCGGACTTGCAGAGATTGGGCAGGTTGCCGGAAAACTGGGCAGTGCGGCCCCGGACACCGGCAAACCGACCGACAATCTCCACACCTTTCTTTGCCACGGATTCCAGAGTGAGATCTCCGGAACCGCCTCTCAGCTGCGGTGAGGGGAGCTTGCGGGCACGATGAATGTCGTCCATTTCGCCTGCTGTCTCCCAGAAGACTCCGCTGCGCATCAGCCACCAGTAGACATCGCGACCGGCTACCTTCCTGGGCATGCGTACGTGTTCGCCCACTGACAATATGACGTCCCGGCCTGCATCGTTGATTTCTTCAGCCAGTTGCAGACCGGTAGCGGAACCGCCGACTACCAGTACCTTTCCGGGTGGCAGGTCAGAAGCCCGTTTGTAATCCCGGGTGGTGATCTGCTCGACATCAGCTGGTATCGCCTCGGCGAGTCTCGGGACGACCGGATCCGCATAGGCGCCGGTGGCAAGAACCACCGCGCGACAGCGCCACTCACCCTGGGTGGTTCTGACGACGTAGCCATTCCCTGACGGATAAACACGATGAACCCGACTGTCGCGTTTGACGGGAGCGCTCACTGCACGGGCGTACATCTGAATGTACTGGGCAACCTCGTCTTTATGCATGAAGCCGTGTGAATCGTTGCCGTCGTACATCAGTCCGGGCAGATTCAGTGTCCAGTTCGGGGTCAGAAGCTTCAGCGAGTCCCAGCGCTCGTGACGCCAGCGCTGGCCAATATCACCCGCTTCAAGCACCACGTGCTCGATATCCTGGGCAGCCAGCTGGGCGCTCATTGCGAGTCCGGAATGACCTGCACCGATAATGATGACGTCTATGTCCCTGACACCGCGGTATGAACCGGGCGTGAAGCGAGTTGATATTGGCCGGATCATGGCTAGTTAACCTCGACTGTTACTTGGGTTGGATTGGTGATGACATCGAAAACGGCAGAACGCTTCTGAGACTGGGCGACCAGCGCTTCAATCTCTTCCTGTGTTGCATCTGCATCGATATCGAAGGTGACACGAACGTCGTTGAAGCCGTTACGCACGTCGCTGTCGATACCGAGGATGCCCTGAAGGTCCATCTGACCTTCCAGGGTCGCTGTCACCTTGTTGAGCTGGATCCCACGATTCTGGGCAACACTGGCGACACCTGCGGTCAGGCAACCTGCCAACCCCACCATGACGTATTCGACGGGTGTTGGACCGATGTCTTCCGCAGCGAATACTTCCGGATGGTCTGAATCGAATTTGAATTCAGTTTTGTGCCGCTGCTCTTCTCCGAGGCCATGGAAACTGTGGACACCAACCTGGGTGTGAGTGCCGTGTATCCATCTGGAAGATGCGCGCCAGGTGAACTGGGCTGCTTCCGGGGCTTCGGTCAGCGCTTCACGTGCGCCAAGCAAGGCTTCTACGTTTACGCCGTTGTCGACAGTCTGGTTTTGTTGAGCTGCATTGTTTTGCACGATTGATCTCCTGTTCTACGTTGCTGGTCGCTTCTGGCTGTTGCGATGAGCCAGGTAGCGAGTGGTCGCCAATTTAGGGATCAGCCGGGAGACGTGCTTGAAGGCGCTGTGAAGATTTCCTGAAGTTTTCTTCAAGAAATCCTCATCCCATCTCCAAGTCTGAAGATCCGGGGAGCGCTACATTGCGTCTCACCAATCGAACCGGAGACTCAATCATGGCGCGTTATGACCACATACTTGACACAATCGGCAATACACCACTCGTCCGATTGGGACGACTAGCCCCGGAAAGTGTGAACGTGTACGTGAAAGTCGAGTCTTTTAACCCCATGGGGTCCGTCAAAGACCGGATGGCCAGGGCAATCATCGAAGATGCGGAAGCATCGGGTGCGCTGAAACCCGGTCAGACCGTGATCGAAGCCACCAGCGGCAACACGGGGATAGGTCTTGCCATGGTGTGTGCGCAAAAAGGCTATCCGCTGGTTGTGACGATGGCGGAAAACTTCAGCATCGAGCGGCGCAAGATGTTGCGGTTCCTCGGTGCAAAGGTTGTGTTGACGCCCGCGTCTGAGAAAGGTTCAGGCATGCTCCGGAAGGCAGAAGAACTTGCGGAAAAGCACGGCTACTTTCTTTGCCGTCAGTTCGACAACCCTGCCAATGCGCAGGTTCACTATGAAACGACCGTGCCGGAAATCATTCGGGATATGGACGGTGATCCGATCTATGCCTTTGTAACCGGTTTTGGAACGGGCGGAACGCTGAATGGTGTGTCCAGGGGCATGCGGGAGCACTCTCCGGACACCCGCATCATTGCAGCAGAGCCGGACAACGCACCGGTGCTGGCAAGTGGTATCGCCCAGCCGCGTGATGAAGAAGGTCAGCCAGCCGGTAGCCATCCGAATTTCAAGCCGCACCTGATGCAGGGGTGGGCACCAGACTTCATCTCGAGTCTCACTGAAGAGGCTTCGCGGTCAGGTGGAATTGATGAAATCCGCGGCGTGCCCGGAGATGCAGCGATGGAAACCTCCCGCCGCCTTGCCCGTGAAGAAGGGATATTTGTGGGCACCTCGAGCGGTGCGACCCTGTATGCCGCGCTTGAAGTTGCGCGGAGTGCGCCGGAGGGCAGCAACATCGTCTGTATGTTGCCCGACACAGGCGAACGTTATCTCTCAACACCTCTTTTCGCCGATATCGGTGAAGAGATGGACGAGGCGGAAATGGCTTTGTCGAGATCCACCGAGGGTATCCGCTTCGATCAGAACGGTGGACCGGCTCCGGTGGCAGCACCCCAGAAAGTGACATTGGACGAAGATGCCAGGCAGTTTGTCGCTGACACTGTCCAGTGCGAACCCGTGGTGATGTTTGCGCTCGAATGGTGCGAGTTCTGCTGGTCAGCCCGCAAACTCTTCGCTGAGATGGGTGTTGACTACACGTCTGTTGACCTCGATTCGGTGATGTATCAGGAAGGTGAACGCGGCAACAAAATCAGGGCAGTTCTGGCTGAGCAGACCGGCTCCCCAACCATTCCCCAGATCTACGTCGGTGGACAGCACATCGGCGGGTGCACGGAGTTGTTCGATTTCCAGCGCGACGGCGGGTTTGGCGCTGAGCTGGATCGGCTTGGTATCACGTCCCGTCCCTTCGACCGTGATCCCTACAGCCTTCTGCCGAACTGGCTTCACTCTCGTTCGAGCTGAAGGCTCCAGAGCAAGCTGAAAGCCTGACTGAGGAACCCATTATGAGTACTACGCCACCAGTCATTTCCAGGGCGCGTCTTTATGAACGAGAAACGCTGCAAAAGCTCGACCTGGCATGCCGCGAGTGGGGTGTGTTCTACGTCGTCGATCATGGTATGGAATCTGCCCAGCGCGACGGCCTGTTTACTGAGACGAGGTCGTTCTTTCAGGAGCCCCGACCCGTCAAGCAGCAGGTACGCAGGACACAGAACAATGCCTGGGGTTACTTCGACGAGGAGCTCACGAAAAACACGCGGGACTGGAAAGAGATCTTCGATGTTGGCCCGTCGTGGGGCAGCTGTATGCCGCAGTGGCCATCCGACCGAGACGGATTCCGGGCAGCCTGTGAGGCACAGTTTATCTGGTGTGAGACATTGTGTTTTGAGCTTCTGGACGCCATCGCCGGAAACCTGGGTGTGGGTGGAAGCCTGCTCTCACATGCGTTTGAGAACAGCAACTCGAGTTTTTTAAGGCTGAATTACTACCCAACCTGTGCGGACACAGAAGCCCCGGATGGAGTTGTGACGCCGCTACGAGGTCATCTTGGCGTCAATCACCACACTGACAGTGGGGCGTTGACGGTTCTGATGACCGACGAGGTCCCCGGGCTCGAAGTCTATCTGCGAGGGGCCTGGCAACCGGTACCTCAGGTTGAGGGAGCGCTCATCATCAACCTTGGGGATGTCATTCAGGTCTGGTCCAACGACCGTTATACAGCGCCCCTGCATCGTGTCAGGTGCAATGACAGCTCCGAACGAGTGAGTGTGCCCTTCTTCTTCAACCCCAGGGACAACTACAACTACGCCCCGCTCGGGGATCCCGCTGAAGCGCGTTATCGACCCATCAACTGGGGAGAGTTCCGCAACATGCGAGCAGCCGGAGATTACACGGACCTGGGGACGGAAGTTCAGATCGAACATTTCCGGACCGTATCGAGGGAAAGGTGTTAAAGATGTCGTTTATACAACCTGCTGACCCGGAAACGCTCAGCGATCAGGCCTGTCGAGCGTACGACAGGCAGGAAAAGGCTTTTGGTTATCTGCCGAACTATGCAACGTTGTTCGGTTACCGGCCTGACGTCATCGATCGCTGGGCTGAGTTGCAGCGAGCGCTCAGGACACATGTTTCGCCAAGGCTCTTCGAGCTGGTGACGTTTGCCGCAGCCCTTGAACTCGGAAGTTCCTACTGTGCCCTGGCACACGGCTCGCGGCTGAGAGATTTTCTGGTCGACACTGAAATCTGTGCGCTCGCTTCAGGCGAATATGAGGGCGTGGTCAGCCCGTATGAGGCGGCTGCGATGCGTTACGCCCGGCGCCTGGTCGGAAACTCGAGTGGTGTGACGGCCGAAGACATCGATGAGCTGCGCGCGGTGGGTTACACCGATCCGGAGATTTTTGATATTGCCGGTGTCGCTGCTGGACGCGCGTTTTTTGCCAACCTGGTTGAAGGGCTTGGGGCGGGTCCGGACAGTGTTTATAGAAACTTACCAACACACCTGCAGGACGTGCTAGTTGTAGGACGGCAGATCGCGGCTGAAGTGTACGAAGGTTAGCCCGTTGTAGGAGCGGCTTCAGCCGCGATTTCTCGCATCCAGGACAGGGCCTGTTGCCCTGCTGAATCGAGATCCAATTCGTCGTTCGCGCCATCGCTCGGCAATAGCCGTCTCAATTGCCGGTAGACCGATATGGTGTGAAAGGTCTGCTGAGGTTTGCGCGACGCGCGTACGGCATTGAGCCACGTGGTTGCCAGTTCTGTCTCACCCCGTCGATACGCCGCTGCGATAGGCGGGATCAGGAGATCGGGCCATGGACTCCGTCCGGCCCGACGAAGCCTCGCTTCGATGTCTGTGCTGATTCTGATGGCGTCGTCCATCCGGTCAGAAGACGCGTAAACGCTGGCGATCAGGATCATCGCCCCCCATAACCCGTACGACTTGTTGCGTTCCATGAGATCGTCGGCGAGACGTTCAGCCTCGACGGGCGCGGCGAAGATGTGGCAGGCCATGAGGGCGCAAATGGCGTTGTAGGTGGGGTTACGTAACGTGTCGCTTTCACTGAGGTGCCGGCTGATCATCGACTCAGCTTTGTCGATGGCCGTATCGAATTCAGCTTCCATCACATGTGACCAGATCTGGTAGATCATCACCAGATCGAGGGTAGGCTGGTGACCAGAAGCTTCGGCAACCTCAATGGCTTCTGCGAGTTGCGCCCGTCCAAGCTCAGGATTCATGAATATGTTGGTGAGCGAGGTCAGAATCAGGGCACCCGCAAGACGGGTGTGGTCGCCCACTTCCCGGCATAGCTCCAGGTTAATTTCCGATTCCCTGGCGAGGAGCAAGGGGTTACGCGTGACCTGTGCACACAGAGCAGCCGTGCCGTGTAGTTTTGAGAGTTCGAATGTATCCGTTGTGTCAGCGAGATAATGCTCGATACGCTTGAGCTTGGCATTTGCGCGGGCGCCATCGTCCTGCTGGATCATGAGACCAACCGCACAGCAAATCTCCAGCGCTTCGGAGCGACGCCCGGATCCTTCGAAGTAAAGCTCCGCTGCCGTGATATCCGAGTAGTGATCGGCGCTCCAGCGGGCCTGATCGAGGCTGTGCAGGTGATCTTCCGGATACTTGCCCAAACGCTGCAGAACCCATTGAGCGTGGCGTTCTGAGTTACCCTGTCGTTCGTCGTCGCTCAACTTTTCCAGCGCGAAGAGACGCACGGTTTCCAGCAATCTCCACCATGCCCCCACGCGCGAGGTCCTGCTGAGCAGACAAAGCTCCACGAGGCGCGACATCGCAAAGGAAATGCCGTTGGGCAGCTCATCTGCGAACACTTCTTCGATATCGGTTACCGTAAACTGCCCCGGAAAAACCGCCAGCTGGCCAAGCAGGCGTTGCTCTTCAGAGTCCAGCAGATCCCAGGTGTTTTCGACAACGCGGGCCAGGCTTTCCTGACGATGGCTGCCTTCGCGCTGCCGGCCGGCGAGCAGTTCAAACCGTCGGTCCAGGCGTTCAGACAGCTCGTCCAGCGTGAGCTGTTTCAGCTGCGCGGCTGCAAGCTCGATTGCGAGTGGCAGACCGTCAAGGTGTTCGCAGATCTGTTCAACCCGGGCGACATCCGGGCTTTGCTCGGTCAGACCGTGGCGTTCGGCGGTTAGGAGGAAGAGTTCCACGGCGGGGGCTATACCCTGTTCGCTATGGACAGACAGCGGGTCGATGAAAAACCTGAGCTCGTCCGCCAGATCAATCGGATCCCGGCTGGTTGCGAGAAAATCGGGAGCTTCCGTGTGCTCGAGGTAGAAGTCGAGGGCTGCGGCGACGTCGTCTTCGATGTGCTCACAATTGTCCAGGATGAACAGCACCTTGCTGTTTCGTACCGCGGCAGCGATGTGGGTGCGTGATTCTCCTTCGTTGACGCTGATACCCATGACCGAAGCGATAGCGGTATCGATGCCCGCCCGGTCTCTTACCGGGACGAGATCCACAAACCAGACACCATCAGGATAACGGTCCTGCACAGCCCGCCCGACGGCTTTTGCCAGACGCGTTTTGCCGGTTCCGCCAATTCCCAGAAGCGTGACGAGGCGGTAGTCGTCAAGCGCTGCAATACAACGGGACAGCTCGTCTCCCCGACCAATCAGCTTGGTGCGCTCGTATCCCAGGTTGCTGGTGCGGTCTGCCTGGTGCCGGGGTGCCGGTATGGGCTGCTGGGCCTGACCGGATTGATGGACGGGAACCGCGAAACGGTACCCTTTGCCATGTACGGTTTTGATGATTCGCTGGTTTCGGCCGTCGTCACCCAGTGCTTTGCGAAGTGTTTTGATCTGGGTAGCGACAGCGGAATCACTGACGTAGCGATGTCCCCAGAGTTCGTCCAGCAACTCATCTTTTGTAACGAGGACATCGGGATGTTGAACGAAGTAGGCCAGCAGGGAGAGCACCTGGGGTTCGAGCGATATTTCGCCCGCAGTTCCGCGCAGGGCGAAAGACGCGAGATCGATTTCGAAGTCGTCGAACGCAAAAACCTGAGTATCTGCCGCGGAACCGGGTTCCGACACGGTGTGTATCTCCCTTCCAACCGAATTATGCTACCAGATTGAAAAGTTATCGCAGCCGGGGGTGAACCCGGTGCGGCATATGGTGGACGGAGTGCCTTGAGGCGAAAACATTGACCCCAGCAATCGAAGCTCTGCAAAAATCGGAAGTCAGCCATGTTGTACATTCGTACCGTCATGATCCGGGTAACAGGGCATATGGGATGGAGGCCGTAGAACAGCTTGATCTGAACGAAGAGCAGGTATTCAAAACACTCATTGTCGAGACGGGTCAGCGCGCGTTCGCGGTTGCCGTATTGCCGGTTGCACACGAACTCAACATGAAACGGTTTGCCGCCGCGCTTGGAGTAAAACAGGCAAAGATGGCACTCCGCGAAGATGCGGAGCGGGTTACCGGATACGTGTTGGGTGGGATCAGTCCAGTTGCTCAGAGGCAGTCACTTCGGACGTTGATCGATAGTTCAGCGAAGCGTTTCTCGACAATCTATGTGAGTGCAGGTCGACGGGGACTTGAAATCGAACTCAGCGCGGATGACCTTCGGGCAATGACGTCTGGAGAGTTTGGGGATTTTAGCCATGTCGTGAACTAGCGGTCTAATCTGCGTTGCCTCGCGAGCTGCGTCCATTGCTCTGCGATTGCGTAGGAAGCCCCATCATCAATTCCGCTGATCAACCCGTCGACCAGATCGACAAACGGCGGCGAGAAGTGTAGCCGTGTGATTTCCCAGATCATCTGAAAACCCGGGTAAGCCAGAAACTGATCCGTGCAGGCACGTTCGTAGCCGAGGTAGATCTCTTTGTCCAGGGCACCGTTGAGATACTGGTAGTGCTGAGTTTCAAAACTGACGAGCATTGCGCGCGCCATCTGAACAAACTGCAGTAGCTGCTGGGGTTCAATGTCTTCTCTGCCGATCATCCCATTCAGATAGGCGTTCGATGTGTCATCGCTGGCAATGTTGACCAGCATTGAGCTCCAGTTGAGCGTGTTGGTAGACAGTGTGCTGCTTTTAACTGTCTGGGTGTTCTGCCTGATCTGAACGGCGAGGTAGATGAGTGAAGCGACCACCGCAATGCCGCTGACAAACTCTCCAACATTTGCAAGTTGTTCAAGGTCCATCAGTCAACTCTGATGAACTCTTCGGCGTAAGTCCAGCGTACACCTGCTGAGAATGCCTGCTCGACCAGGAGCTGCGTTGACGCTATTTGAATACATCTCCATGCAACCGCGACGGTCACAGATAACCTGACGTGTTAGTTCATGCCTGGCTGAGACTGATCAGCCAGTCATTCACGCCTTGCCGCACGTCATCAAGACCGGGTGCGCTGTCTTCATCGTAGTCGCCAAATCCAACGGATTCGTAGAGCTGCCGGTAAATCGCGATCATGTGATACATCTGTATAGGGATGCCACTGTAACGGATCGCTGCGAGCCAGTTGCGTGTGCGTTCCAGATCGTTCTGACGATATGACATGAGAGCAGCGGTCACCAGGATGTCCGGGAATTCGTCACGTGTTGCCCTGTTGAGCCTGGCTTTGATGGCGAGGCACCTGGCTGCACTTGCCGCGTAGTCTTCATTACTGGCTTCAACACCCGCTATCAGGTTTTCTATGCCCCAGAAACGTGTCACCGCGGGGAAATCGTCCATTCGTGCAGCCCAGCGCGCTGCTTCTTCCGGATCGTGTACCACTGTGCAGGTGATGATCACACCAATCGCGTTGTAGGCGGGGTTATCGATACTGTCCGGATGAGCCTCATACCTGGAGACAACTTCTCTTGCCACAACCTTGGCTTCGTCGTATTGCCTGGCAACAGCAAACTGCCAGGCCCTGTAGCAGTCCCCGGAGTCGACCAGTGACTGGTTGTCGATGCGCGTCCCGATATCGATCATTTCCTGCAACTGGCGTTGAGCAAGTTCAGGGTCGACAAAACCCGTCGTGAGGGATTTCATCAGGAGCGCGTTCGCCAGAAGAGAGGGATCGTCCAGGGTGCGGGCGAGCTCGAGGTACGCTTCAGTGTGTTGCAGGAGGAGGGCCGGATTGCGATTGGCCTGTGCGCAGAGACCCGCTATGGCGTGTAACCGCGCCTGCCAGTATTTGTCGGGTTTTTCGTCGAGGTAGGATTGTGCGCGCAGGAGTTTTTCCCGGGCGCGGGCGCCGTCGTCGAGTTGCACCATGAGCCCTGTTCCACAGCACACGGCGTACGCTTTGTTGAGGTTATTCTCTGCGAAATACTGTTCGGCCGCTACGAGATCTTCGTAGTGGTCGAGACACCACTCTGCCTGGGAGAGATTGTCGAGCTGGTCATCGGGAAACGAACCAAGCGCCTCCAGGCTCCATTCAGCGTGGCGCCTGGGATTGGCGGTCTGTTCTTCAGGCGAAAACCGTTCGAAGCAGAACATACGTACTGTCTCGAGCAGCCGCCACCAGATCCCCTGAGCCGATGTCCGTTGGATGAGGCCAAGATCCACCAGGCGCGACATGGGTAAGGAGATATCGGCGTCTGGCTGGTCTCGGAGCAGGCGCTCGACACCAGCCATGGAAAAGCGTCTTGGGTATACGGCAAGCTGTTTCAGGAGTGCCTGTTCGGCATCGCTGAGCATGCCCCACGTGTCCTCGAGGACGCCGAGGAGGTGCGTCTGACGCCCGGAAGGTCCGCGCTCACGACCGGCAAGCACCTCGAACCGTTGCTGGAGACGTGTGGTGAGTTCCTGCAGCGTCAGATGGCGAAGTTGGGCGGCTGCCAGTTCAATGGCAAGCGGCAGGCCATCGAGCTGTTCACAGACGATCTGGATCGATGTGATGTCCTCGAGTGCAAGGTTGACACCATGCCGTTCGGCGGTGACGCGAAAGAGGTCCACGGCGGGCGGGTCACCTTCGGTGCTGAAGGTCGACAGCGGGTCGAGGAAAAATCTCTGTTCGTCCGGGAGGTCGAGCGGATCGCGTGAAGTGGCCAGGAATCTCGGCACGCGGGTGTATTCCAGCAAATCGTTCAGCAGATCTGCAGTTTCTTTTCTCACGTGTTCGCAGTTGTCGAATATCAGGAGTGTATTGCGCGTTTCCAGGGCGTTGATGAGCTGGGGGCGTGTTGCCCCGGCATCCGGAGCCAGGCCCAGGGTGTCCGCGACCGCTGTTTCGAGGGCGTCGATGTTTGTGATGGGTATGAGATCGATGAACCAGACGCCGTCCGGGTATTCCGGCACGCTGTCGCGACCGACCCTTGCACCCAGGCGCGTTTTTCCTGTCCCACCGATACCCAGGATTGTGACCAGACGGTTCTGTTCAAGTAGCACGCGACATCGGGCGGCATCTTCATCCCTTCCGAAAAGCTGTGTGCGCTCCCGGGGCAGATTGTGCGCTGTTGTATGCGGCTCCGGGGATGGCTGCGGTGGCGCCGGTCCCAGATCGGCTACAAACCTGAAACCTCTCCCGCGTACCGTTTGAATGACATCCTGGCGGGCACCATCGTCACCAACCACCCGGCGTAGTGATTTGATCTGGGTGGAGAGTGCAGACTCGCTGACATAACGGTGCCCCCAGAGTTCATCCAGGAGTTCGTCTTTTGGGACTACCCGATCGTTGTTGCGCAGGAGATATGCGAGGAGTGCAAACACCTGTGGTTCGATAGCAACCGCTTCTCCCCGGTGAGTGAGCTCATAGCCGTCCAGGTTGGCAACGTAGTCCCCGCCGCCAAACTCGAATGTTCCCAGTCTCTCGGACTCGATCGTCTGACCTGCCATAGGTTAGATGGTAGCGGTAGATGAACTTTACAAAAAGGTGCAGAAAGGCCTGGGGAGCGAGTGTGTTAAAATGCTGTGTTTCCCTTCTGGCAGCTGTATTTGTCGACCTCAGAGACAGAATCCGAAACTTCCGCGACGTCCGGCGCTCCCGCACGGCCGGCAGGGTTCACCGAGGGTGAAGTTGGACGACATCTGATTCGACTCGGGTCCTATATGGCCATGGGGACGCTCACAATGAACGTCGCTCAACTCGCTGAAGCCGTCTATCTCGGCGTGCTCGGCACCGAAGCCCTGGCTGCCATGGGATTTGCCTTCCCACTCACGATCACACTTTTTGCCTTTGCAGGTGGGATTGGCAGCGGCGCATCGTCTGTTATCGCCCGGGCGATGGGAGCAGGCGAGCGGGAACGGGCAGCACTGCTGGTTACCCACGCCCAGATACTCTCCATTGTGGTGGGCCTGTTGCTGGCCATTGCGGGTTACCGCTACGCAACGGAGATTGTCAGCCTGCTTGGTGCAAAAGGCGTGGTGCTCGATCTCACGGTTGAGTACCTCCGGGTGTACATGATCGGTGTGCCGTTTTTTCTGCTGTCGATTGTCGGCTCGACATTGCTGCGCGCAACAGGAAGTGCGGCGAGTCCCGGCATCATCATGACCATCGGGTCGGTTGTGCAGATTGCCCTGGGTCCACTCCTGATATTCGGCTGGTTCGGGATTCCTGAACTCGGCATCGCGGGCGCAGCGTGGGCGTATGTGGCTTCGCGTGTTTTCTCCGTGGCTTTTTATGTCGTGCTTCTCATCAAAGCCAGACTCATGGAGATGAACCTCGGCGGTATCTGGCAATCCTGGGTCGACATCATGCACGTGGGTGCGCCCGCCATCGCGAGTGGTCTGGTGATGCCAATATCCATGCTGGTCATCACGCGCCTCCTTGCCGGCCACGGGCATGAGGTGGTGGCCGCATACAACGTTGCCAACCGGGTGGAGACCATCGCGCACATGATCCTCTGGTCATGCTCCTCCTCAGCTGAGCCCTTTATCGGTCAGAACTGGGGAGCGCGACAGATTGATCGGGTGAAAAGAGCGCTGTTCCTGTGCCACTCTTTTTGCCTCGCGTGGGGGGCCGTGACATTTCTCTTCATGATTGTGTTCGGGGCAACGCTGGTGGGGCTTATCGATGACAACCCGCAGGTGGTTGCAACAGCGGAAGTGTTTTTCCTGATCATCCCGCTGTCCATTGGGTTTATGGGCATGATGCAGGTTGCGAACTCCTCGTTTAACGCGCGTGGCCTGCCGCGACCGGCGCTGATCATTTCCCTGCTGCGAGGTGTATTGTTGGGCATTCCGCTCGCCGTTGTTGGCGACATTCTCTGGGGTTACACGGGCGTATTTCTCGCCACGGCTGTGACTAACGTGGTACTGGGGCTCCTTGCCTGGCAGTGGAACCGACGCAGTGTGGAGCAACAGGCATTTGGTGCTGACCGGGGCGTGCTGCAGGCGGCTGGTTAGCCGATAGCGCTACCGATCCAGGCACCCGCTGGATTAGCGGTCTCGATATTGAGCTGACCGGCAAGACCTGCCGCCCTGTGGACACCAATCTCCTGCATTTCGGGCATCTGCATCATCTCGAACATGGCAGCGCGTGAGGGATACACGGCAATGGCCACCTTGTCCCACAGGTCTTCGACCTCACCGAGCATCAGGCGCGTCACGTCCGCGCTGAACATGCCTCCACCACCAACTGCTTCCAGGCACTTTGCGACACCCGCTGCATAGATCCCGTAAGCCTGTTCACCTGTCAGATCGGTTTCGCGACCGTCCTCGTATTCGGCGTGTTCTTTGAATTTCAGGAGGTTCACCATGTAGATCGGCCCGTCAGGTCCTGCCTCGGAGAAACCTTTGATCTGGGCCTCATTGGGATAAACGCTGTTTTCGTAGTTCATGTGTACCTCCTCAGCCCATATTAGCAGTGTGTTGCCATTCTCTGGTACGTTGTCAGGGTAAGGGGGCGAAATTGAGTTGGGAAAAAGAAGTTGATGAGCTGAGACGGCGCGAAGCGCTGGCGCAGGAGATGGGCGGTCAGGAAGGGATCGATCGTCAGCGGGCGCGCGGTAAACTCACCGTCCGGGAACGTATTGTGGGGCTGGGAGATGCCGGGTCGTTCCGGGAATTCATGGGTCTTACGGGAGACGCCGTCTATCGGGACGACACGCTCGAAAGTTTTACCCCGAAACCAAGCGTTGAAGGCATGCTCAATCTGGACGGCCGCAAGGTGGTGGTCTCAGCGAGTGATTTCACGGTGCGTGGTGGCTCGGCCGGAAGCAAAGGCGGGCTTGGCCAGGAACTCCCTTCCAACCGACGTGCCCAGGAATGGCGTATACCCTACGTGCGGCTGCTCGATGCTGCTGGTGGGAGCGTCCGGTCGTTTGAGGAAATCGGCCGGACTTACCTTCCGGACGGCAACGTATGGTCGGCTGTTGACGTCGAACTTTTAAGTGAAGTGCCGGTTGTCTCAGCCCTGCTGGGATCGGTTGCGGGGCTGCCCGCGATCAACGCATGTTTTGCGCACTTCAATCTGATGCTGAAGGATAAAAGCCACCTCTTTCCGGGCGGTCCACCGGTCGTGAAAGCAGCTCTCGGGTACGACATCACCAAGGAGGAACTGGGGGGCGACAAGATACATGTCAGTAAAAGCGGCGCCATAGACAATCTGGCTGTGGACGAAGAGGATGCATTTCGACAGGTCCGCCAGTTTCTCTCCTACCTGCCGTCCAACGTTTACGAAATGGCGCCGCGAGGGGCGACGGATGACGTTGTGGAAAGAGCGGACGAATGGCTGTTAGAAGCTGTGCCACAAAATCCACGACAGGTTTACGATCCGAAAAAGATCATCGCCTCGATTGTCGATGCTGGTTCCTTTTTTGAGATTGCGCCTCTCTACGGCCGCGCACGTGTGACTGGGCTTGCCCGGTTGAACGGGTACCCGGTGGGAATCATGGCCAATAATCCTCGGCAGAAAGGCGGGTCGACGGATGTAGCGGCCGGAAACAAGGTGATCCGTCTCATTCAACTCTGCAACACCTTTCACCTGCCACTCATCTCTTTTGCCGATGAACCGGGATTTATGGTGGGTCTCGAGTCAGAGCTACAGGGTATCGAACGGGCGGGTGCCCGACTTGTTGCGATGACGACGCAGAGCTGGATGCCCTGGTTGACCATTGTGCTCGGGAAACTCTACGGTGTTGCCGGGCAGTGCCAGCACCGGCCAAGCGGGATGTTCAGGCGGTACGCCTGGCCTTCAGCGAACTGGGGGTCGATGCATATTGCGGGCGGGGCCAGCGCTGCTTACCGGCGGGAGATCGAAGCGGCTGACGATCCCGAGGCGAAACGTGAAGAAATAGAAGCAAGGCTCCAGGCGCTCGCGTCGCCATTCCGCACGGCGGAAGCCACCGGTCAGGACATCATTGATCCCCGGGAAACCCGGCGGCTGGCTTGTGAGTTTGCCGAGGATGCGCAACGTGTCCTGCGCACACAACTTGGCCCGCCGAAAATCCCTTATATTCCGTGAGGAAACCATGATCAACATCGACACGGGCACTGAAGAACTGTTGTGCCACATCGAAAACCGGGTGGGTGTTGTGACGCTCAATAAACCGGACAAGAAAAACGCGCTGGGTGACATTCTCACGCCTGCATTGAGGCGCACCGTTCTCGAGTTGGATGAAGACGACAGGGTAGGGTGTGTCATGCTCACCGGTGCGGGTGATGCCTTCTGCTCAGGCGGTGATGTGAGTGGTATGGGTGGAGGTTTGAGTGCACCGAAGGGTCCCAAAGAGCGGATAGCGGAACTGGTGCACAAACAGGTCACCCTGACGCTGCGGATTCACGAGATGTCGAAAGTCACGGTGGCTGCACTACCGGGAGCGGCAGCAGGTGCGGGTCTTTCCATAGCGCTCGCCTGTGATCTCAGGGTCGCGTCTGACAACGCGTTTGTGATGACAGCATTCAAGAACATCGGGCTTTCAGGTGACTATGGCGCCAGTTGGTTTTTGCCTCGTCTGATCGGCATGGCGAAGGCCAAAGAGCTTTTTTACACATCGGAACGGATATACGCCGAAGAGGGTGAGCGGCTTGGCATTTTCAACCGGGTTTATCCGCAGGAGACATTCCGGGCGGACGCCATGGAGTTCTGTGCAGCCATAGCTAATGGGCCGACACGGACGCTCGGTCGAATGAAGATCAATCTGAATGAGGGTTTCAATCAGAGTCTGCGTGACAGCCTGGTGCTCGAAGCAGAGCACCTGATTGCATCGGGCCAGGACCCGGAATCTAAAGAAGCAATTTCTGCGTTTATGCAGAAGCGCACCCCGCAATTTCATGAAGGGAGCAATAACGAATGAAAAAACTGATCTGTATCTGTCTGGTGATGTTGGCTGGATCGGCTCTCGCGGATACGAGCGATATCCGCGTGGTTCGAGGTGAGCGAGTTGGGATGTCGAGTGAGCGACTCGAGAGGATCGATGCCGGCCTGCAGCGGTTCATCGATGACGGGAAGATTCCAGGAACGGTCAGTCTCGTGGCGCGCAGAGGCCAGGTTGTTCACTTCTCGGCTAATGGTCTGCGTGATGTCGAGCAGGGTCTGCCGATGGAGAAAAATACGATCTTCCGCCTCTACTCCCAGAGCAAACTCATCACGGGCGCGGCTGTGATGCTGTTGTTCGAGGAGGGTCACTTTCTGCTGACCGATCCTGTTTCCAGATACCTGCCTGAGTTTGCCGACATGCAGGTTTACGTGGGGGAAGAAAACGGTGAGGCGGTCACGGAACCCGCTCAGCGCATGACGATCCAGCATCTTCTGAGCCATACCTCGGGCCTCACCTATGACTTCTTTCCATCACCGGTAGGCAACATGTATCGCGAGAATGGCATCCTGGGTTCGGCCCCGGGATCACCCTATGCCTCACTCGAGGAGTGGACAAAGGCACTGGCTAAAATGCCGCTTGTCGCTCAGCCGGGAACCGCGTGGAACTACAGTGTCGGGATGGACGTGCTCGGGAGAATCGTCGAGGTGGTCAGCGGCATGACGTTCAGGGACTTCCTGAAAGAACGCCTCTTCGACCCCCTAGGAATGGTAGATACCGATTTTTACGTACCGGCTGACAAGCTTGACCGGTTTGTGGTGAATTACGGCCCCAAACAGGGCGGCGGGATGCAGGTCATCGATCATCCGTCACAGAGCCCGTACCGTGAGCTGCCCCCGATAGAGATGGGTGGATCGGGGCTGGTCGGCACAGTGAGCGACTATCTGCGGTTTGCCCAGATGCTCGCCAACCGGGGTGAGTACAACGGCAAGCGTTATCTTGGGAGCAAAACCGTCGAGCTCATGATGTCCGATCATCTCCGCCCCGAACTGCCGCCGGATCCGCTGACAAGTCTCTTTGGTGCTTTGGGTGGCGGCTACCGTGCGTTTGGCTATGGCTTCGGCCTCACGGGTTTTGTGGTGACAGATCCTGCTCTGACGGGATTACCCATCTCCAAAGGCACGTTCAGCTGGGGTGGGGCGGCAACCACCCATATGTGGGTTGACCTGGAAGAAGAGCTTGTTGGGCTCGTGCACACTCAGTTGTTGCCGGACGGCACCTACCCGATACGGGAAACGATGATGCTGCTGACCTACCAGGCGATCACGGACTGAAGAACAGAGAATCGCGGCTAGAGATCTTCCTACCTCTGTAGGAGCGGCTTTAGCCGCGATCTCCTGGAAATTCGGGATCCCGCTTTTCCAGGAACGCCTGTGCGCCAACCTGCATGTTCTTCGGGATCAGAACCCCCTGGTGGCGCATTTCTTCATCGAGCTGGTCTGAAAACGAGTTGTCGATGGCTGCATCGAGGGCCTGCCGGGTTCGGGTGACAGCCTCGGGTGATGAGCGCTTGAGGATTGCACCCACCCGCTCGACTTCAGTGTCGAGATCATCGTGGGGTACACAGGACCAGATCAATCCCCAATCCTGTGCCTGTTCCGCGGTGATCCGCTCGCCGAGCAGGGAGATGCCGAGCGCTCGGGCGCGGCCGACCCGTCGCGGGATGGACCAGGTTGCACCGATGTCGGGCACGATGCCCAGATTCGGGACAAACGTCGCGACAAAAAACGCCTTGTCCGAAGCGATGGTGATGTCGCAGGTGAGCGCAAGACCAAAACCGCCCCCGGCAGCAGCACCATTGATCCTGGCGATGGTGGGGACCGGGCAATTGTGTAAGGCTCGCGCCGCGCCATTGAAGATGTCATCCCCTGACGGGCCGGCGGGGTCCGGATCAGCGGCACTGTTGAGGTCCGCGCCTGCGCAGAACCCGCGACCGGCGCCTGTCAGAACAACCAGGCGAACACTGTCATCGTTTTTCACGAGATCGATCGCGGAGGATATTCCACCCATCAGATCGTTGTTCATCGCGTTCAGCATTTCCGGGCGATTCAGGGTGATGGTGGCTACACCGTCGCTGACCTCATAATCGACAGCGTCGTTCATAGTAATTCCTGTTAATTAAACGCCGAGAGAATCTCTGCTTCGTATTCAAGATAGGCGTCCGGGGTATCGGTGAGAATGCCGCCGAACATGATTTCATCGACACCACCTTCCATGATCTCTCCAATGCGGTCGATGATGTAGGCTTTGGAACCAATCGCTGAACCTTCACCCAGCCTGCGGGCTTTGATCATGGCTTCACAGGCTGTCTTGTCGTCAGACAGGAGCGTGGGCATGAGTATCGTCTTCCTGATCTCGGATGGATCGCGGCCGGCAGCCTCGCAGTGGGCTTCAAGCACACCCCATTTGTAATCGAGGTATTCCCGGGTCATGGGTCCGCCAGCCCATCCATCGAGATTGAATACGTCCCCGAACATTGCGAGGGTTTTAAGCGTCCGTTTTTCTCCGGTTCCACCCACCATGATTGGGATTGGTCCGTTGTAACCCCCAGGAGCCAGTGGTGCTTCATCGAGCTGGTAGTACTTACCCGTGTAAGTCACTGGCTCCGTCGCGTGGAACAGGGTACGCAGCAGCTCGCAGGCCTCCTGCAGGCGGTCCTGACGCTCTTTCATGTCCGGGAAATCCCAGCCATACGCTTCATGCTCACGCTGGAACCAGGCTGCTCCGATTGAGAGTGTGAACCGGCCCCTGGAGATCTGATCGACGGTAGCTGCCATTTTCGCCGTGAGACCGGGATTGCGGTAGGTATTGCCGAGCACCATGTGACCAATCTTCACTTTATCGGTCATGGCAGCCGCTGCGGCGGCAACGCTGAACCCCTCGTGGGCGTTGAGGTGTTCTTCTTCCCTGCGAGGCGGCGGTGGCAGGTAGTGGTCGGCAAACCAGACGCTGTTCCAGACGCCCTGTTCGCAGTTCAGGATGGACTGTTCAATCCTGTCCCACGTTGTGCGGTACACACCGATCTGCGCGCCAAATTTCATATCGTCAAACCAGCGCCGGTGGGGGTGTGTAGCCACCGATCTCGCGGGTGATCAGGTCCGCGAAACGGATCGTTTGTCTGTCGCGATAGGGCGCACCAACAGCCTGCAGACCAATCGGCAAACCGTCTTCAGAAAGCCCCGTCGGAAAACAGGTGCTCGGCAGGTAGGACGCAATAATCAGGCCTGACCAGAAGAGCGACAGCCCATACGGGTAGGTCTCGCCATCGAAGGAAATGGACCGGTCACCAACCGGTCGGTGGTCATGCTCAATGGCGGGTACCGCCCACTGAGGGCAGACAAGAATGTCCCAGTTGTCGAAGAACTCATCCCACGCGATTCTGAGCTTCTCCCGCCGCACGTCATGCCGGACCCATTCCCGATGAGGCATCACGGCTGCTCGAGCGGTCACAGCGGCGTCTGACATGTCCTCCGGGTCCAGGCCATCCACTACGTTCTGAATCTCCGCGATAACAGCGGGAGGCTGGGCGCTCGACATCACAGCGTTCAGCAGATTCTGGTATACAAAGTTGGCTTTTTTAACGTCGAATTCGGGTCGTGCCGTGTCGGAAACAACAGCACCCAGGCCTTCGAGGATCTCACCGACACGGCGGACGCGCGCTTCGGTCTCCCGGCTCACGGGTGAGATGTCGTCAGTGGGCCAGAGCGCCACACGTACACCTTTGAGATCATCGAACGGCGCTTCAGGCAGCTCCAGGCGCCATCCTGTGGCTTCCCGTCCTGTCGGTCCTGCCATCACGTCGAGGCCAAGCTCGAGATCTGCGGCAGACCGTCCTAGCGGACCGCAGACAGACAGATCTGCATCGGGTATCCCGCTCATGAGTTCGTGCCCGGTTTGCGGGATGATGCCGTAGGTTGGCTTGTGGCCGTAGACACCGGCAAAGTGCGCGGGGGTGCGGATCGAGCCGCCGATGTCGGAACCCGCCTCGAGCCCACTGAACCCTGCTGCGACGGCTGCCGAGCTTCCTCCGGAAGAACCGCCGGGCACACGTTCGAGATTCCAGGGGTTGTTGGTTGTCCCGTAGATGTCGTTGTAGCTCTGAAAGTCCGCCAGATCGATCGGGACATTGGTTTTGCCCAGAAAGTGGGCGCCAGCCGCTTTGAAACGTGAAACAGCCAGACCATCGTGATCGGCCACGTTGTCTTTGTACGACGGTATCCCCCATGTAGCCGGGGTCCCGTCCATCACGTATGACTCTTTGATTGTCATGGGTACGCCGTGGAGCAGCCCGGATGGTTCACTGTTATCTGCCGCTCTAGCTTCGTCGACGGCCTGTTCGAATCGGCGCACGATGACTGCGTTGATGTCACCATCGTGCTGTTCGATACGGTCGATATAGAGACGGGTCAGTTCCTCAGAGCTGATTTCGCGATCTCTGATGAGCTGAGCGAGTTCCGTTGCTGACCTGAAAGCGAGATCCTGATCCATATCATGCTCCTAGTGGCAGTTAGAGGGGATATCGAGCGTCGGGTTCTTGTCGAAGAACCCCA
>JANQFF010000447.1 GCA_028277965.1 Pseudomonadales bacterium | reverse complement strand
AAGAATCGCGGCTGAAGCCGCTCCTACAGAGGTAGAAAAATCAATCTGCAGGAGCGGCTTCAGCCGCGATTGATGAACTAGTTCACCACTTCAACACTGTTTGCGCCGCAGGCCGTTCCCGGTACCGCTCGTCCCACGCGCGCAACAGCGGCCGGTCGCCGAATACATCCTGCTCAACGAAACGCACGAACTGACAGGAAGCCTGCAGCGTACAGTCGGCTATCGATGCCTGCTCGCCTGTGAGCAAAGGCCGCCCGTCTGACAGGAGGTTTTCGAGGAAGTCCAGAGGCGCCTGCATCGCTGCCTCGAGCTGAGCGGCTTTCTCCATGTCCTTGGGATAACCGAGGGGCGAATTGACGGCGTGCCCGTAACCGCCCATCGGTCCGGCCAGGCGCAGATCCACAACGCGTTCCACATCCAGGGCGTGGCCGATGTCTTCCGGGGTTCCGGCGAGTATTGGGTTGTCCGGGAATTTGCGCTCGAGGTACTGAATGATAGCCAGGGACTCGACCAGGAACGTGCCGTCATCCAGCTCAAAAGCAGGCACTGTCCCGAAAGGGTTGCGCGCGAGGTGCTCTGGCTCCTTGTGGCGCCCTTTGACGGTATTGACGACAATCTGCTCAATACCCATGTCGACGCCAAGTTCAGCACGTTCGGCGATGTACAACATCACCTTGGTTGGATTGGGTGCCAGCGGCACCATGTAGAGTTTCACTAGAGGTCTCCCACGAGATCTACGATGTTTTCAAGAAGTTCGAAGCGCGCGGGTCCTATGGGTCCGGCACTGTCTAATCCAAGTTTCAGGGTTGTGACACCCACGTCCCGGTATCTGCGCAGTCGCTCTTTGATCATGTCGCGGGTTCCCAGGGCCTGAAATTCGGTCACCATGGCATCCGGAACCCGCTCCGCTGCCTGGTCCCGCTTACCCTCCAGCCACAAGGATTGGATGGCCCGTGCATCGTCTTCGTAGCCTGCCCGTTTGAAAGCGTCGTTGTAGAAGTTGGTCGTGGCAGATCCCATGCCACCCATGTTGAACGCTACCTGGGGTTTACGGCGCGCGATCATGGCATCCACATCTTCACCGATTTCTATGCGCACCGATATGCATAGATCCACATCGGAGAGTGCGCGCCCAGCCTCGCTGGCTCCCTCAGCGAGATAGTCCATATGGGCATCAGGATGGTCGGGTGAAAACGACGTCCCGAGCCAGCCATTTGCCGCCGCACCAGTAAACCGGAGAGCGTTGGGACCAAGGGTCGCCAGATAGATGGGGATGTCGGTTGGATCGTGGGCGATCCGGATGGCCTTGCCTTCACTGTCTGGCAGCGGCAGTTGATGCACCTTGCCGGCATATCTGACCTTTTCACCGGAAAAGACCATGCGACAGATCTCGACTGTCTCCCTTAGTCGAGTCAGCGGCATTTTGTAGGGTACGCCGTGTAAACCCTCGACCACCTGGGGACCGCTGGCGCCAAGTCCGAGGATGAATCTGCCGCCCGTCAGATCGTGCAGGGTCAGTGCCGTCATGGCAGTCATGGCTGGTGTACGTGCAGTGACCTGCATGATGCCTGTTGCGAGCTTGATTGTTTCGGTTTTGTCGGCGAGGTAAGCAAGTGGGGTCACAGCGTCGCTCCACCAGGCCTCTGCCGAGAAAGCCATGTCGACGCCAAGTCGTTCTGCCAGTTGAACCCATTGGGTGGTGAGGTCGAGTTTGTCGGGCTGGGTGCCCCCGATTTCTATGGCGAGTTTCATAACCCGCCATGGTAACTCCCCCGGAATGTAGGAGCGACTCTTCTAGTATCGCCAGACGATGAACCGTCCGCGACGCCCGAACAGGCGGAGGTACACCCCCAGCCACTCGTTTGATGCCCCCAGTTTTTCTTTGAACCGGCGTGCGGGGGTATTGAAGTATTCGGTGATGCTGCGGTAGTGCCGGATGCCGTCTTTCTCGAGTTCTGCGTAAACCCGTTGCCTCAGGGCCGGGGCCAGGTTTTGCCCTCGATATTCCGGGTGTGAGAAGACATCGAAGAAATAGACCGAATAAGGCTCCAGAGGCTTCTGGTAAAGAAGTCCGGTGATGGCATCGAAATCACACCAGATGACAGCCACAACCCGACCTTCAAGTTCCAGACCGTAACAGCAATTCCCCTGTTCGAACCGCTTGAGATAGGTTCGGTTGGACTCTTCTCTACCACGTGACCGCAGGAGCAACAGGTTGTCACCGGCGTCGTATTTGCGAAAGGCAAATCCCGTAGGCAGAGGCATGGCCTTCATATCCCGTTCGTTTTCGCGAACCATCAGAAACGGGATGAAGTGGATGGACAGCCTTCGCAGCAACCGCTGGATACGGCGTCCAAGACGAACGTATCCTGGCGTGGGAAAGCCTTGCGCGTGCCTGCTCGCTGGATCATTCATCCCGTCATGTTAAGTCAACCGGGTACAGCAAATGTGAGCGTTTGTACTCGGTTACGGGATGTTCTCGTGAAAGCCAGACACTAAATCTGAACGCCCCAGGGCTCGGGGATTTGTGGAACCACCTCAGCAAGCTTGTCGAGATGCTGGTCCACGGACAGATCGCCCCCCAGCGTACGCAAACAGAGATGTGTCAAACCGGCTTCACCCCAGTTGGCAACCCGGTCCCGCCATTCAGCTTTCCGCGGTCCGACAACCGCGACACCCGCTTCCGCGCCAATGGCGTCCGGATCTCTTCCCGCGGCAAGCGCTTCTGCGCGGATGGTTTCCCGCTGTTGTGGAAATGCGTCCGGGTCGCACATCACTATCCAGCCGTCACATTGCCGACCGATACGACGGATCACGGTCGGCGCGGGTTCCGCGCGGGAACCAACCCATAGGGGAATGGGTTGCTGAACGGGCAGCGGGTTGAGACCGGCACCTTCGACGGTGTGGAACTCACCCTGGAAATTGACCTCTTCCTGTGTCCATAGGGCATGGCAGAGCTCGATCTGCTCGTCGCAGCGTCTGCCGCGGTTGGCGAAGTCTTCGTTGAGGTAGCCGTACTCCTCCCGCGATGAGCCGACGCCAATACCAATCCGGACCCGTCCGCCTGTGAGCGTATCGAGTTCCGCAGCCTGCTTGGCGAAGAGCACAGTCTGCCGTGCGGGGAGAATGATCACAGAGGGCATCAGCTCGATCTTCTCCGTGACGGCAGCGATGTAGGCAAGAATCATCATCGACTCATGCAGGTGACCGCTCCCGGGACGCATGATTTGTTCCGGCACACGCAGATGGGACAGGCCGAGTTCTTCGGCGAGCTGAGCGAACGCCTTGATTGCACCCAGATCGTTTTTCATTTCCCGCACGGGTAGAGAAACACCTATTTTCATCGGACCCCCAGTGAGTGTGTGTGAGTGTGTATAGTGTTGTGACGGTGCATTAAATAGGGGGAAGACACAAATGCCAATCACAGTTGCTGACGTTGAAGAAGCGCTTGCCATGGAACCGGAAGCGGTTCCCGCGTCTTATACAGATAGGGACACGATGTTGTATGCGGTCGCCATCGGGATGGGTAAAGACCCGCTTGACGAAAAAGAACTCGAATACACCTGCGAGACGGTGGGATCGAGGGTTGTGCCAAGTGCTGCGACCGTTCTTACGCGGAACGCTGCACGCCAGGCCGATCCTCTACGGGGAAAAATGAACTTTGCAATGCTCCTGCACGGGGAGCAGCGTCTGACGCTGCATCAACCACTGCCGACCGCTGCGGAGCTCATGGTAAAAACACGCACCACCGGTGTGTATGACAAGGGTGAAGGCAAAGGCGCACTTGTGGTTAACGAGTCCAGCGTCGAGCTTCAGGACGGCTCCCCGCTCTTTACCGTGGGTTCAACGTCGTTTTACCGTGGGGACGGTGGCTTTGGGGGAACCGCTGAAGGGGCGCCGGTTCCACACCCGTTACCGGACCGCGATCCCGATATGATCTGTGAGTTGCCCCAGCGCGAGGACCAGGCGCTGATATATGCGCTGTGTGGTGACCGCAATCCATTGCACCGTGATCCGGCAGCGGCCAAGAAGGGAGGTTTCGACATACCGATCCTCCACGGCCTGTGTTCATACGGTATCGCCTGTCACGGAGTGCTCAAGACAGTACTGGATTACGATCAGACACGGATGAAGAGTTTTGATGTGAGGTTCTCGTCACCCGTCTTCCCTGGCGAAACCCAGCTGGTGGACATGTGGGTGGACGACGACGTGGTGAGCTTCCGGGTGCGTATCAAAGAACGCGACGTGGTGTCGATCAACAACGGGAAGTGCGTAATCAGCTAACCCATTGCGGCTGGAACCGCTCCTACAGAGATAGATAGATCTTGCTGCCTCTGTAGGAGCGGCTTCAGCCGCGATCAGATGGTATTTACCAGCCAACCAACCAGAATGATCTGGGGAAGGGTCAGGAGTGGCAGGAAGAGCGCTATCTTCCATGACTGTGTGGCGTCTTTGAGCACCATGATCTCCGTGTAGTCGGTAGAGACGCCACCCATCAGGAAGGCAAAACTGTTTCCGGGGGCATTTGCTCGGGTGAGGATGTCCGCAGCGATAGGCGTGGAACCCTCGGAACAGACCTCGAGAACCGTGGTGACCAGCATTGTGACTGTCAGGCCCACGAGCGTTGGTCCGAGGTATTGAGCGAAGACATCCGGTTCGACAAAGGTCCTGACGGCGCTGGCAAGAAGGATGCCGAATAGCATCCACCGCACAACCATGCGGGATGCCCTGATGCCGTCGACTGCCATCTCCCGGATCGAAGCCCAGGTAATTTCCGTCTGTTTGAACTGTCGCCGCGCCTCAGGCCAGAACCGGAAATCCTCATCAAGCTCAATGCGTCGTGGATTGGCGGGGAGACTGGCCCGGTTAACCAGCCAATCGAAGAGCAGGCCTGTGATCACGGCGATCAGTATCGACAATACAATGAACGCGACGGTCCAGGGCAGGCCGATCAGCGCGATCAGGATCAGGGTCAGCGAAAACGAGTTCCACGGACTGGCAATCAGGAAAGCCATTGTCTGGCCGAGGCTGGCCCCCCGTTCATACAGGCGAGTTGCCACCATCAGTATGCCGTGGCTGCAGAGATCCAGGAGTACACCAGCCAGTGTCGCACGCACGATGCCGGATGCGCCGCTCCGTGTTCCCAGGGTACTCATGACAAACTCGCGAGGGATCTTGCCGAGGATCGCAATCATGACAATTCCGGCGAGGATGCCCCACCACATGGTGTTCATGAGATCGAACACGGAGTGGGTGAGCATGTGCAGCCGGTTCACTTCCCTGATCTGCTCGGCGAGCAGGAGGTGGGTTGCGTAAAGGGCGATAACGCCGGTCAGCGACAAACGCAGCAACCAGTCTGGCCGCGCTGCAGGCGCATGGCATGCTGGCACATCGCTCATCTCACTCGCCTACCGTTTGATGCCGAACTCAGCCAGGATCTCTTCGGTGTGTTCCCCGAGCTTCGGCGGCGCCTGATACAGCCCAGTCGGTACGTCCGCGAACTTGATTGGATTACCGGCGAGCGCAGCGGCGGGGTTGTCTCCGGGTATCTGATAGTCCTCAAGCATACCTCTCGCATCCACGTGCGGGTCGTCGAAGACCTCCTGCATGGTGTTTGCAGGGCCGCAGGGGACTTTGCCGCCGATGAGATCCAGGATCTCCTGTTTGGTTTTTGTCACGGTCCACTTCGCAACCTCAGCTTCGGTGAAGTCCTGGTTTGCGGAACGTTTGGGATTGGTTTCGGTACGCTCGTCGGTTTTGAGGTCGGGCCGTTCCATCGCGTCGCATAACATCGCCCAGTGATGCTCAACCGGAGCCGCGATGGCAATCCTCCCATCTTTGGCCGGGAAGAGGCCAAATGGTACCAGGGCCCTGCGCCCGGGTTTGGGTGGTTGCTGTGTGAGGCTGTAGGCTGCGACGTTCGACTTCAGCAGCGTCATGACCGCGTCGTACATGGCGACGTCGAAAAACTCACCATGACCGGTGTTTCGTGCGCGATGCACAGCAGCCAGGAGGCCCATCGCCATGAGCGTGCCCGGATAGATATCGGAGATTGCGATTGGAAAGATATCGCCCGATGCCTCCACGAGACCACCCGCACTCTGACCAGCGACGTCCAGGCACGGCCAGTCAGCATAGGGGCTTTCGCCGGTACGCGGATCGCCATATCCGCGCACGCAGCCGTAGACGATACGTGGATTGCGTTTGCCGATTACTTCGTAACCGAGACCCAGTTTGTCCATAACACCAGCACGCATGTTCTCGACGATGGCGTCTGCCTGCTCACAGAGCTGAAGCAATACTTCCCGGTCACCCGGGTCTTTGAGGTCGAGGCAGATGCTGCGTTTATTGCGGTTCACCCCGGCAAACGCCATGCCGTAGTCAGCACCTGCATCGGTCCGTTTGAATGCATGATCGTAGTCCGGAGGAAACGGCGGGACCGTACGGAAGTTGTCACCGCGAGGTGGCTCGACCTTGATGACGTTTGCACCCAGGTCAGCCAGCAACGTTGTCCCGAATGGCCCGGCAAAAGCCATTGTGCAGTCGATGATCGTCAGGTCTTCGAGCGGGCCGCTGCGTTCGGTAAGATTCGACATGAGACCTCCCAGGTCAGGTACAGGGATCAGCTTAACCCATCGCGGCTGAAGCCGCTCCTACAGAGCTAGATACGTCTCCCTACCTCTGTAGGAACGGCTTCAGCCGCGATTGAAACCCAGAACAACATCGGAGAAATGGATGAGACTAGGCGCATTACTCACCCCCGGAAACACCGCGGAACTCGCCCGTGCCCTGGAAGGTGAAGGGTTCGACACGATCTGGGCTGCCCAGGCCATGGGCCGCGGATTCATGATGACGGATCCTTTCATCGCCCTGAGTGTCGCCGCGGGGGTGACCGACAGGGTGGAACTTGGCACCGCCATCCTGCAGTTGCCGATCTATAACGCGACGGACGTTGCGCTCAAGGCGGTATCGCTCAACCAGGTGTCAGGCGGCCGCTTTCTCATGGGCCTTGGCGCCGGATCGACTGAAAGTGATTTCCAGATACACCGGGAGGACTTTAGCGGCCGTTTTTCCGTTTTCGAAGAGCGGCTCAGTCAGTTGCGCGAGACTTTTGCTGACGGCTCGGCAAACGGTGGCAATATTGGCATCAGCGGCGGACCGCCATTGTTTTTTGGGACCTGGGGAAAAAACGTTCAGCGAGCCGCCACGGAATTCGATGGTTGGATAGCATCGGGCATGCACCGCTCACCGGAACAGTGCGCAGAAGCGATCCAGGGATATCGGGCAGCAGGCGGTCAGCGTGCGGTTGTTTCGACGATCAGAATCATGCCGGATACCGACCTGGGCGAAATGAACGATACTCTCGCAGGTTACGCCGAAGCAGGTTTTGACGATGCGGTTGTGATGAACCTGTCTGATACAGAACTCAGTCTGATCAGGGGTTTAATCTAAGCCCATGATTTTGCGGACGGCCCGGTAGTTCACCTTGCCGTTTTCATGTCGGATACGATTGTCCACAAAACGGTACTGTTTGGGGTGTTTGTAGCGGGCAATTTTCGTGAGCAGATGTTCTTTCAGAAGATCTTCCCCGAGTGGCTGGTTGTCCCGCGTGCGCACAATCGCTGAGACGGCCTGCCCCCACCGGTCGTCGGGAACACCAATGACAGCGGCATCAAATACGTCCGGGTGCAGCTTCAGGGCCTCTTCCACTTCTTCGGGATAGATTTTCTCGCCGCCTGAGTTGATGCAGTTGTTGCCTCGCCCGAGAAGCGTCATGGTCCCGTCAGTCTCGACCGTGCACCAGTCACCGGCCATGGAGTAACGCACCCCGTCGATGGTGGGAAACGTCTTCGCAGTGCGTTCTTCATCCTTGTAATAGCCGAGGGGGATGGAGCCTGAGGTTGCGATCATGCCGGGTTCCCCGGAGCCGGGTTCAAGCTCCCGAAAGTCTTCGGTGAACACTTTGACGGTGGGACCAATCTCGAATTTTGCGGTTTCAGTGTCATCACCGCGGATGGTGACCCGCGCACCCAGGCGCGAACCTTCTGAAGAGCCGAGGGAATCAGAAAGTGTCGCGTTGGGGAAGTACTCCAGCAGTCCCTGTTTACGCTCTGCACTCCACATGGCTCCGGCGGAAGATATGAGCGTGACAGAGCTGAGGTCATATTCGCGATCCGTCGATTTCAGATGGTCGAGAATCGGTACAGAAAAAGCGTCACCGACGATGGCAAGACGCGATACCTGGTGCCGCTCGATTTCAGAAAGACAGATATCCGCATCGAACGATCTCGATGGCAGCAGCACGACACAGTGTCCGGACATCAGGGCAGATACAGTGGTGGTGAAACCCGTTGAGTGCATCAGCGGACAGGCGGGCAGCACCATCGTGGGCTCGTTTTCGGCAATGTCCGCCGCGTGGCTTCCCGCATCTTCTGCCTCGGTCATTCCAATGATTGCGATGCGGTGTTTGTGCTCCCACATGACGGCTTTGGGATAACCTGTCGTACCGCCCGTATACATGAAATACAGATCACTGCCGGAACGATTAATGCCGAGGGGTGACGGATCACCATCGCGGCAGGCGTTCTCAAACGACGAAGATGCTGAGGAAACATCCACCTCAAGATAGGTTTTGACGAGAGGTAGCCGCTCCCGCAGCGCTTCGATATGCGGCGCAAACTCAGCGTCGTACGCCACAGCCTCAGCGTCAGCATTGTCGAGGACGTAAAACAGCTCCTCGTCCACGTACAGGTAATTGACATTCGCGTGTGTCAGCCGGGCTTTGGCACAGGCCGCAAAGAGTTCCACGTAAGCCGGGCTGTTGCGCAGGTAAAAGGCAACCTTGCTACCGGCCTCGAGACCCCCTTCCAGAAGGGCCCGCGCCAGACGATTTGAGCGTTCGTCGAATTCCTTCCAGCCGATCGTCTGCTCCCCGTAGACGATAGCGGGCCTGTCTGGGATGACTTTTGCGAGTTCGTCGAGGAAGTCGCCGAAGTTGAGGTCAGGCACTTCCACAAGATCAGTCGTTACGCTTGATATCCCGGAACGGGCCGGTGTCCATACGGGTTTCCGTTGGCATGCCAAGAACCCGCTCAGAAATGATGTTTCGCTGGATCTCGTCGGTACCACCGGCGATGGAGATTGCTGGCACCGAGATCAGGACTTCTGCCACCATCCCGTCTTCAGCGGACTCGGGCCCGCTTCGCATAGCATCGGCTCCTGATATGAGCGTGTGTACGTGGGCTGCCTGGCGCGCAATTACGCTTGCTGACAACTTGCCGATTGATCCTGCAGGCACCAGCTCGTTGGAACCTGATTTGCGCTGGGCTTCCGCCGCCTGCAACGAAAGATTGGCACCTTTGGTCATCGAAAGCAGTTTCGCTATTTCCTGGCGCGCAACCGGATCTTTGATGGCGCCGGTCTCACGTGCGCGGGGCAGTACCAGATCGACCCGTCCCTGCCGCTGGGGGTACCACGTATAAGGTTCGTTGGCGATTCTGACCTCTTCGCGGTATTCCTCGTGGGTACGTCCAGGCGTTTTTTCAGCCTTCGGATTGGCGCGCCCCACGCCACCGAGACGACGTTCATATGAAAGGGTGGTCTTGGCCACCTGCCAGCCGTTGCCTTCGCCACCCACCAGGTCTTCGACCGCAACCTCAGCGTCTGTCATGAACACTTCGTTGAATGACGCGTGCCCGTTCATCTGTTTCAGTGGCCGGACCTCAACACCCGGTTGGCGCATGTCGATCAGGAAGAAGCTGATGCCCTGGTGTTTGGGAAGATCGAAGTCAGTGCGCGCGACGAGAATGCCGTAGTCGGCGTGATGGGCGCTGGTGTTCCAGACCTTCTGGCCATTCACGATCCATCTGCCGTCTTTGAGTTCAGCTTTGGTGGATAACCCGGCCAGGTCGGACCCGGAACCGGGTTCGCTGAAGAGCTGACACCAGGAGGCTTCGCCGGTGAGGATGGGTCGGAGATAGCGGGATTTCTGGTCGTCATTGCCCATCGCGAGAATTGTCTCTGCCGCGAGACGTCCGGGTCCACCCTGGGCAACGGGGACGACATCACGTTCACTGAAAACGCGAGATACGACGCTGGACTGGGCCAGAGTGAAGTCACGGCCGTAGAACTGACCTGGCCAGTGGGGTGTTGCCCAGCCGCCGTCCACCAGTATCTCCCGCCATTCCTGGAGAGACAGCTCCGGGTTCCAGTTTTCGTCGATCCAGGTGTTAACCGCCTCGATAATTGCTTCGTCTGTCATGTTTTCAGATTCGCTCATGCGGCAGCCTCCTCGTTGTCGATCAGGGTCATCATGCGCTCCCGGTGGTAGCTGGGTGTCCCGAGAAAAACCTCAGAGCTCTTGGCGCGTTTGAACCATAGCTGCGTGTCTTCTTCCCACGTGAAACCAATGCCACCGCGCATCTGTATGGCTTCTTTGGCTGCCCTCATATAGGTGTCCGAGGCCATCGCTTTCACCATGCTGGGCAGGTAATCCTCACCTTCACCGGCGGCAAGGCACCGCGCGGCATGGTGAGTTGCGGCTTTGGCCCACTCCACTTCCATCAGGAGATCCGCGCAGCGGTGTTTCAATCCCTGGAAAGAGCCGATAGGACGCCCGAACTGATAACGCATTTTGGTGTATTCAATCGTGGAGTCGAGGAGGTGCTGGGCACCACCGACCATCTCGTGGGCGAGAGCCGCACACAGATAATCCCACGTGGTGGCGAGACCTTCGGTGCTAACGTTGCCTATCTGACGAGCAGACGCGTTCGCAAAAGTGATGCGTGACAGTCTTCGGGTTGGATCGAGACCATCCACGGCATCGATGGAAACCCCTTCGGTTTCCGGTTCGAGGGCATACAACCCTAGTCCTGATTCGTTGCTGGCGATGACGACTAAACAGGTTGCATTGCCACCATCAACGACCAGAGCTGCCGTTCCGTTGAGTTTGTTGTCACTCACACCAATCTGCTGGCCCACACGTTCCGGGCTATCCAGATTGTCCAGCGCAAGGGTGGCAATCGTCTCGCCGCTGGCTATGCCAGGGAGCAGTTCTTCTTTGCTCTCTCCATCGGCCAGGTGCCGTAGCGCATAAGCGGCCATGACAGCTGATGCGAAGAACGGACCTGTGTAGAGGTACCGACCCATCTCTTCTGCGGCGATGCCGAGCTCAATCGGTCCAAAACCGAAACCGCCGTACGCTTCCGGTATGTGCGTGCCCGCAAGGCCCACTTCGCCGCACATCTGCTGCCAGACAGCCGGGTCGTAGCCGGTATCCGTCTCGATGAGTTTGCGTGTGGCGGTGGGTTGTGATTTTTCCTGGAGAAACCGCGCCACCATCTCACGAAACTGGTTCTGGTCCTCCGTAAAGGCCATCTGCATCCTTCACCCCTGTTTTTTCTTCATTGTACTCAAATCGGTGCTGAAGCCGCTCCTACAGAGGTAGGAAGGTCTACTCGCCGCGATTCTTCAAGCTCCTCGAATCTTATAGATCGCGCGAAACTCAATCGCACAGACACACTCGTCGTTGGCTTCGTCGAACAGGTTAACCTGGGCATCGACAAACTCATGCCCTTTCTTTTCGAAGAGGCCCTCGATGCTGACTTCTGTGATGAGGTCCGTGTCGTAACTGACTTCCCGGTAGTTCTGAGACCGGGTTTCCAGGTGCATCCAGGGATTCATGTGGGCATTGGCGGATAGAACCCAGTTGGTGCAACCAAGCAGGAAATTCATGTTGGCGTAGCCGCCACCGTCCGGACGCAGGAGCTCCGGTATGAGGTTCAGGTCGTCGACATAAGGTGTGTTGTTCTTGTGGCGCCAGCGATAACGGAATGCCTGACACCCGTTGGCCTTCAGCTGTTCGTATACCTCCCTGGATGCCACCGGCGCTTTGTAGTTTTTGTCCCCAACAGGGTCGAAACGCCTTTCGGGCGCCCTGGCTGCCAGTTCTGGCAAAGAAATCTCCGCCGTAGCACTGACTGAATCCGCCTGGGTGATTTCTGCGCGGTAGCTGGTTGGGTCATCTTCCAGAATCTTTACGTCAAACGCTTCGCCATCATATAGCGGGGACACGACACGCACGTGAGCCGCTCCTCGCTGCAGAAAATCGAGGCCCCAGGCAGTCACAGCCGGCTGTATCAGGTATGCGCTGATGGTCACCCCCGGCACCAGCCCGCCGCGAAATCCGAATTGCTGGGCGACCCGGTCGCTGTGGATTTCGTTTGCCGAGTCTTCAGCCTGGTTGACCGCGATGCCTTGCCAGCCATTGATCATCTGTTACCCCCGTATGTGTCTGCGAAGACTTTACTGTGTCGATGCGGTTGAAGCTATGGAACAATGATGGAAGGACAGGGGAAGCCTATGAACTTTGCAGAGAAGGTCGCAAAAGCGAACAGTCGGTTCACGCACAAGCACCGGAACAGAACGGTCAACGCAGGGGTGGGGGGTAATCCGCGCTTTGAGCTTTATCACGCTGCCCCCTCTCTGTGTTCCATGAAGGTGCGCACGGTTCTGGCTGAAAAGTCGGTTCCCTATGTTTCGCACGATCTCAACATTATGGTGCGTAAAGACATGCCGGAGTGTTATCTGCCGGACTACGTTCGTATGCGCCTGCTGGGTGCACCGGAAGCCGAATTTGCGCAGGGATATACGGGGCAATCGTCAGTCACGACGGAGGGGTTTGATCCCTGTGTTGTGCCCACACTTGTGGATCACGAGAAAGAAAAAGTTGTGGTCGACTCGTCGAGAATCTGTGTGTACCTCGATGAAGAGACATCCGGGGACAGACTCATTCCCGGCAATCTTTCCAATGAAATTGGCGCTCAGATTTCGCTGATCGACCAGGCACCCCATGTCGCGACCTTATACGGCGCGCATCCTGATCACGATCCCCGCCCAAAAGGCCTGAAGACCAACATTGCGGGTGTCCACGCCAAAAAGATCGTAAAGCTGGAGGCAGCACGGGATGAGGCCGGAGATGAAGCCACGCTGGTGGCGGCATACGACGCTAAGATATCCAAGGAGTCGAGTGCCGCAGATTTTGTCTTCTCGCCTGATCGGATGCGGGACATACACAAGGCGATGTTCAATCACGTCGGGGATCTCGAGGCGCAACTCAGCACCCACAACGGTGAGTGGGTCATGGGGGAGCGCTTCTCAATGGCGGACATCATGTGGACGGTCAGCATCTATCGCATGAAATGGCTTGGGCTTGGATCCGCCTGGGAAGGAAACAGCGAAAGGGGGAGGGTGCAGGAGTACGTACAATACGCATTTGACCGACCTTCGTTTCGTGCAGGTGTGGTTGATTGGCCGTTTGCGTACGGTCCATCCCCACATGTTCCCGAGTTTGCCGGGATAGGTGCCACGATCCGCTTTTTTATCGAACTGTTCCGTCGCGGACAGCGCTGAACGCGAAGAGAGAAATGAAATGAAACTGAAGTTCTATCACTTTCCGGGCGCCTGTTCCCGGGTCACGCTGAACGCCCTTGAAGAAGCCGGTCTCGAATACGAAGACCAGGTTGTAAACATTCTCGAAGGTGAGCAGAAAAGTCCTGAATACCTCAAGATCCATCGCAGCGGCAAAGTCCCCGCCCTGGACGTGGATGGTCAGATACTGACCGAGAACGTGGCGATGATATCGATGCTCAATGAACTGCATCCGGAAGCAGGGCTGTTGCCGGAGGTCGAGTCCCCCCTGGAGCGAGCCACTCAGATCTCTGATCTGGTGTGGTGTACGGGCACCGTCCACCCGGCTGTCCGTCAGGTTCGTATGCCTGTCCGCTACACGGACGGCGATACGTCCGGGGTGCAGGCAAAAGGGCATGAGCTGGTGACTGCAATTGCTGAGCACGTCGATGCCCGGGTCGCCAATGGTAAGTGGTGGTATGGAGAAACCTGGTCAATAGTGGATGTGTACCTGTGGTGGCTGTTCCTGATGGCAAGGCTCGGCGGTTTTGCGCTCGATGGCTACACAAACATAGTCGATCTGATGCAACGGGTTGAGGAGAGACCGAGCTTCCAACAAGCTGCAGCGAGGGAAACGGCTGCAAAGGAAGCGGCAGGCATAGAATTCCCCAGATAATCCGTAGGGAGGGTTAAGAGCATGGCTTCGATAGTGTATCTCCATGAAGGTCCTGTAACGCTCAACAACGGCATCACCGGGGAATCCTGGCAGGTGCAGACGGCCAACCCGGTCAACTTCCGCCAGGTGATTTCAGATCCGGGCACCCTGGAACCCATCGCGATTCACGCTCAGAATTTTCTGCCCCCGGGTGTGGAGTGTCCGCCGGTTGTTATTGTTGTACCGGGCAGTGCAGGGTTGTCTCCGAATCACATTGAAAAAGCGGAACTGTTCACGAACGCGGGCTGGGCGGCCTGCCTGATCGACCCCTTCGGTGCTCGCGGGGTTGTCACCACAGCAGCTAACCAGGCGCAGTATTCGTTTGCTGCAAGCGCGTGGGATGTTGTTTGTACCGCTGAGCAACTGCCTGGTACCTGTCAGATCGACGTCGACCGGGTCGGTACCCAGGGACACAGCCGGGGTGGGGCAGCCGTTTTGTCGGCCCTTTGCATGTCGAAGCTGATCGGCGTGCAACAGAGGATAGCGGGTGTATATGCAGCCTATCCCTGGTGTGGACA
>JANQFF010000444.1 GCA_028277965.1 Pseudomonadales bacterium | reverse complement strand
TAGCAGCGATTTCACTAATTGCGGTGGATCGGCTTGTACTTCAGCCGGGTTGGAGCGGCATCTCCCGCGCGTTTCTTGTGGTCCGCTTCGTAATCGCTGAAGTTGCCTTCGAACCACTCGACGTGACTGTCACCCTCAAACGCGAGAATGTGCGTTGCTACCCGGTCGAGGAACCAGCGGTCGTGGGATATGACGAGCACGGTCCCGGCGAAGGTGAGCAATGCTTCTTCGAGAGCGCGCAGGGTCTCCACGTCGAGGTCGTTTGTGGGTTCGTCGAGCAGGAGCACGTTGCCGCCACTGCGTAAGAGCTTGGCGAGGTGCACCCGGTTGCGCTCACCACCGGAAAGATCACCCACATGTTTCTGCTGGTCGGTGCCTTTGAAGTTGAACCGGCCGACGTACGCCCGGCTCTGGATCTCGTGTTTGCCGATGCGGATGACATCCTGCCCTTCGGAGATCTCCTGCCAGACGGTGTTGGTTGCCTCCAGATCGTCCCGGCTCTGATCGACATACGCCATCTCCACGGTACTGCCGATATCGATGGTCCCGCTATCCGGTGTTTCCTGTCCGGTGAGCATTTTGAAGAAGGTCGATTTACCTGCACCGTTACCGCCGATGATGCCAACGATGGCACCCCGAGGAATGATGGCGCTGAAGTCATCAATGAGCAGACGGTCGCCGAAACCTTTGTTGAGATGGTCGATCTCGATGACCTTCTCACCCAGCCGTTCGCCGGTCGGGATGAAAAGCTCGGTTGTTTCCTGCCTCGCTTCCTGTTCCTGGCTGACCAACTCGTCAAAACGCTGCAGGCGCGCCCGGCTTTTAGACTGGCGTGCTTTTGGATTCGATCGAACCCACTCGAGCTCCGATTTGATGGATCGCTGACGGGCTTTTTCCTGGGACGCTTCCTGCTGGAGGCGCACTTCTTTCGCTTCCAGCCAGTGGCTGTAGTTACCTTCAAACGGGATACCACGTCCCCGGTCGAGCTCGAGTATCCAGCCGGCGACGTTGTCGAGGAAGTAGCGATCGTGCGTGACCGCAACGACTGTGCCGGGATATTCGTCGAGAAACCGCTCCATCCAGGCGACACTCTCGGCATCCAGGTGGTTGGTGGGTTCATCAAGCAGCAGCATGTCGGGTTTTGACAGGAGCAGAGAGCAGAGCGCAACACGGCGGCGCTCGCCCCCGGACAACACGCTGACGGGTGTATCCCAGGGCGGCAGGCGCAGGGCGTCGGCAGCTATATCCAGTGTCCGGTCGATGTCCCAGCCATCCACTGCATCGATCGATGTTGCCAGATCGCCCTGACGTTCGAGCAACCGGGTCATCTCGTCATCGTCCACTGGCTCGGCAAACTTGTCTGAGATCTCGTTGTATGCCTTCAGGAGCGACATGATGTCGCCGACCCCTTTCTCCACGTTCCCGCGCACGTCGAGATCGTCGTCCAGTTGTGGTTCCTGCGGCAGGAAGCCGACATTGATATCGCTCTGTGGGCGGGCTTCACCCTCGAACTCTTTGTCTTCACCCGCCATGATACGAAGCAGGCTCGATTTACCGGCACCGTTCAGGCCCAGAACGCCAATCTTTGCACCCGGGAAGAATGACAGCGATATGTTTTCGAGGATGGTGCGCTTGGGTGGTACAACCTTTGTCACCCCCTGCATGGTGTACACGTACTGAGCCATCGGGCTTCGCTATCTCCACAGAAAAATGAGGCGGCAGTATAGCGTTGTGGTTGATGCGTTCACCTTCAACATGAATGTTTTTTGAATTTTTTTTGACCATGCATCGTTTACAATGCGCCGCTTGTTGGAGACACCCCTCACGAACCCAGGACACGAGACACTGATGTTTAAAGGTAACGAGACAATTGCCGGTTTTGACGACGATCTGGCAGCTGCCATCGCTGAGGAAAACCGTCGTCAGGAAGAACACATAGAGCTCATCGCGTCTGAGAATTACGCAAGCCCGCGAGTGCTCGAAGCACAGGGCAGTGTGCTGACGAACAAGTACGCAGAGGGCTACCCGCATAAACGATACTACGGCGGCTGTGAGTACGTGGACCAGGTGGAAGTGCTTGCGATCGACCGGGTGAAAGAACTCTTCGGGGCGGACTACGCCAACGTCCAGCCTCATTCGGGTTCGCAGGCCAACGCCGCTGTTTACCTGGCGCTGCTCGAGCCCGGCGATACTGTGCTTGGCATGAGCCTCGCGGACGGTGGTCACCTCACGCATGGTGCAGCCGTCAATTTTTCGGGGCGAGTGTACAACGCGGTGCAATACGGTCTCGATACGAGCACCGGCGAAGTGGACTACGCGGCGGTTGAAGCCCTCGCAAATGAACACAAACCCAAAATGCTGATGGCGGGGTTCTCAGCGTACTCGCGCAAAATGGACTGGCAGCGCTTCCGCGACATTGCAGACAGCGTCGGTGCGTACCTCGTTGTCGATATGGCTCATGTTGCCGGACTGGTTGCTGCAGGTCTCTACCCGAACCCGGTACAGATTGCAGACGTCACAACGTCAACCACCCACAAAACCCTGGGTGGACCTCGTGGCGGCATCATCCTTGCTCGATCCAACCCGGAGATTGAGAAGAAACTGAACTCGGCGCTTTTCCCGGGAAGCCAGGGCGGACCGTTGATGCATGTCATCGCAGCGAAAGCTGTTTGTTTCAAAGAAGCGATGACGGAAGAGTTTAAAACCTACCAGGCACAGGTTGTCGTGAATGCTCAGACCATGGCTGACGTGTTCCTGGATCGCGGGTTCGATGTGGTATCGGGGGGTACTGACAACCATCTGTTCCTTCTCGACCTCATCAGCAAAGACATCACAGGGAAAGATGCGGATGCTGCGCTCGGACGCGCGAACATCACGGTAAACAAGAACGCGGTGCCTAACGATCCTCGTTCCCCGTTTGTCACGAGCGGTCTGCGGATAGGATCGCCTGCTGCGACACGAAGGGGTTTCCAGGAAGAAGAGTGTGCGACGCTCACCGGCTGGATGTGCGATATTCTCGATGACATCAGCAACGACAATATGATTGCCACCGTGCAACATCGCGTCCTGGAGCTCTGTCAGCGATTCCCGGTCTACCCCGCGGCCTGAGGAAGAAAACCCTGAGGAAGAAAGAAAATGCACTGTCCCTTCTGCGGCGCTGATGACACAAAAGTCATAGACTCGCGGTTGGTTGCGGAGGGGGATGCCGTCAGGCGTCGCCGGGAGTGCCAGAGCTGCGGTGAACGGTTCACGACGTTCGAAACCGCTGAGCTCGTCATGCCCAGGGTCATCAAGCGAGATGGGAGCAGGGAGCCTTTCGACGAAGAAAAGCTGAAGTTTGGCCTCACCAAAGCGCTGGAGAAGCGACCCGTCAGCGTCGATCAGATCGAATCAGCGCTCAATCACATCAAACACCGTCTCCGCTCGACCGGGGAGAGAGAGTTACCCTCACTCAGGGTTGGCGAAGAGGTCATGACGGAACTGAGAAATCTCGATCCGGTAGCTTACGTCAGGTTTGCTTCCGTTTACCGTGATTTCCAGGACGTCAGTGAATTCACCAAGGAAATCCTGAAGCTCAACACGGACCCGGGGTAATGTCCGCTGCAGATCAACTTTTCTTAAACGCTGCGATTGAGCTTGCGGAAAACGGACGTTTTACGACTGCCCCCAACCCGTGTGTCGGATGTGTTGTCGTTAGAGATGGCAAGATAACGGGTCGGGGATATCACATGCGGGTGGGTGAACCGCACGCAGAGATCAATGCCATGACGGACGCGGGAGATGATGTTGCCGGTGCAACTGTCTACGTAAGCCTGGAGCCTTGTGCTTTCGAAGACCGGACGCCTGCCTGCGCAAAAACACTGATTGAAGCCGGGGTTGGCCGGGTGGTGTACGCGGCAATCGACCCGCACCCGAAGGTGAGCGGGGCAGGTGACCAAATGCTCAGGGAGGCAGGCGTTGAGGTGCAGCACATCGACAGTCCTGCGGCGGGCAAAGCTATAGCCGGGTTCGCCCGACGGGTCACGACGGGCCGTCCTCTTGTGCGATTGAAAACCGCCAGCAGTCTCGACGGCAGTATCGCGCTTGCGAACGGTGAAAGTCAGTGGATTACGGGATCTGCAGCCAGAAGTGACGTGCAATACTGGCGTGCGCGAAGTGACGCCATTGTCACGGGAGTTGGAACAGTGCTTGCTGACAACCCTCAGCTGACGGTACGCGACGCAGCGTTCGACCATGCTCACGAGCCGTTGCGGGTGGTTCTGGACAGTCGGCTAAGAACACCGGCGACCAGTCAGATCGCGACCGACAGCCACCCCACACTCATCATCCACAACCGGAGTGCAGCTGTCCCGAAAGAGTTGGGATCTACCGGCGTCGAACTCATGGCAGTGGAGGACACACGCAATCTCGAACTCATTCTTGACGAACTGGGCAGTCGCGGCTGCAACGAGATCCTCGTGGAGGCGGGTCCCGGTTTGGTCGGGAGTTTCGTGCAGGACGAGCTCTGGGACGAGTGGCTGATGTATGTTGCGTCCAGGTGGCTCGGAAGTGACAGCCGCTCGCTTGCCAACTTCTCCCTGACACAGCTGAAAGACGCGCCGGAAGGGAAGCTCACAGCGATCGCCCGGATTGGAGACGACCTGCGGCTCATGATCGAGCGTGAACAGTGACAAATGTATGGTCGCGCCGCCGTGCTCGCCGGGCCCTGGTGCAGGCTGTCTATCAATGGCAGCTGGCGGGCAGCAGTTACACCGATATCGCCGGAGAATTCGAGTCGTCTGATGCGCTGACAAAGGCTGATACAGATTTTTTTATGGAGCTCCTGCGTTATGTCATCACGCATGCCGGTGAGCTCGACCAGACATATGTGGACCTGCTCGACCGCGAAGTCGACAGCCTCGATCACGTGGAGCGTGCGTTGCTGCGGCTCGCCACGACAGAGTTTGAGACACGGCTGGATGTCCCGTACCGGGTGGTGATCGACGAATACGTGGAGCTTGCGAAGACGTTTGGGGCCCAGGACTCTTACAAATATATCAATGGTGTTCTCGACCGTTTGGCGGCACGATTGAGGAAAGTTGAGGTCGACGCTAAAAGCTGAGGTTGGGCTAGCGAGTTGGACGAATAGTGGACGAGTTTTCGCTGATTGATCTGATCGTCGAGCGTCTTGGCGAACGCACGCACGGCCGCTGGGTCAAGGTTGGTCCCGGTGATGATGGAACGGTTATCGCGCCAACCCCGGGAATGGATCTGGTCGCTTCGATCGACTGTCTCAACGCAGAGATTCATTTTCCTGCAGACGCGCAAGCGGAACTCTTGGGTTACCGGGCGCTGATGGTCAGCCTCTCAGACCTTGCCGCCATGGGGGCTGATCCCAGGTATGTGCTCGTGGGGCTCAGTCTGCCGGAAATCGACGGTGTCTGGGCTGGTGGCCTGGCGGCCGGTATGGCAGAAGCGGCGGAGGTCTGCGATGTTGTGATCGCGGGCGGCAATATCAGCCGTGGGCCACTCAATATAACAGTTAGTGTTCACGGAGAAGTTCCGGAAGGGGCTGCAGTCACGCGTGATGGTGCTCAAGTGGGAGACCTCGTTTACGTGTCAGGCTCCCTTGGCGGGGCGGCAGCGTGTGTACGCAAAAGTGAGTTTGCCGTCGGGCCGGTATTGTCCGGGTTACAGGAGGCGTACTTCCGGCCCCGTGCCCGGTTTGACCTAACAGAACACTTACGTGGTACTGCATCGAGTGCTATAGACATTTCGGACGGGCTTGTCCAGGACGCGGGACACCTGGCCCGTGCATCCGGTGTTTGTATCGCGCTTCGTAGTGCTGATATAGAAGTCGCCGCGGGAGCCACGCTCGACGATGCGATGACAGGCGGTGACGACTACCAGATCCTCTGGACATCGAATTCGGAGCAACCGCGGTTTCGTCCCATTGGTGTGGTTGAAGAAGGTAGGGGTGTTTATGTAGACGGACGGGAAGTGACCGGGGAGGCCGGGTATGACCATTTCCGAGCTTAAACGCTGGGATGTGCTCTGGGCTTCCGGATTTGGTCTTGGGTTTCTGCCCAAAGCGCCGGGGACCTGGGGGTCGTTAGGTGCACTTCTCGTCTGGTGGGTTGGTTTATCTCACCTCGAAACGACTATTCAGGCAGCTGTCGCGATTGTCTACTTCTTCAGTGGTTGGTGGGTGTCGAGCCGTATCTGCCGACGTTCCGGCGTGGACGATGCCCCGGAGATCGTGGCTGACGAAATTGCGGGATTGTGGATTGCACTTTGCCTCGTTCCGGAGGGCTGGATTGCATACCTGGCGGCTTTTGTGATGTTCCGTTTTTTCGATATCACCAAACCCGGGCCCATCGGCGTGCTCGACCGGGACGTCAAAGGCGGGTTAGGGGTGATGCTGGATGATGTTCTGGCCGGTCTGTTCGCCGGCGGGCTGATCTATGTTGGTACGGTGTTGCTGCTGACCTATCGCGGCTGAAGCCGCTCCTACAGAGGTAGCATGATTGCCCTTTAGCCGCGATTCTTAATAGTCCCGCTCGATCACCAGCCTTGCCAGCTGATCCAGCGTACCGGTTTCAAGCCCGGTAGCCACCAGGTCGCTTTGCGCTTCTGCAACAAGCGAGTGCGCCAGGCTCGTGGCGGCATTGACCCCCATCAGTTTCGGAAACGTGTTCTTGTTGAGGAGTTCATCCGATCCGGCGGGTTTCCCCAGCTTCTCAGTCGTCTGTGTCACGTCGAGGACGTCGTCCATCACCTGGAAAGCAAGGCCAATCTTGTTGCCGAAGCGGGTCAGGAGATCCCATTGTGCACTGGTCGGAAGTTTGGGTTCTGCAGCCAGCGCCCCAATCAGAACGGAAACACGGATCAGTGCCCCGGTTTTGGCCGCGTGCAGGGTTTTGAGTTGATCGAGTGTCAACTCCTGACCTTCGGCTGTGATATCAAGGCACTGGCCACCGGCCATGCCTGACCAGCCTGCTGCCTCGGACAGAAGCTCAATCTTCTTCAGCTTCGTCCCTTCAGTGTGGAATTCGGAACCGGCAATTGTCTGAAAAGCCAGCGAATGCAGACTGTCCCCGGCGAGGATGGCATTCGGTTCGCCAAAAGCGATATGGGCACTTGGCAGGCCGTGGCGGATATCGTCATCGTCCATGGCGGGCAGATCGTCGTGGATCAGCGAGTAGGCGTGGATGAACTCAGTTGCGCACGCGGCGGGCAGCGCCCGGTCAACAGGACTACCCAGGGCTTCACACGTTGCGCATACCAGCATGGGTCTGAGGCGTTTCCCGCCACCAAGCACAGCGTGGCGCATGGCATCGACGACAGGCTGTGCGATGTCGGACTGGCGCGGAAGGTACTGATCGAGGGCTGAAGTGATGCAGACCTGAAGCTCAGCCAGGTCATGCGTCATCCAGATTCTCCGCATCGAAGTCCACAAGCGTGCCTTCTTCCGTCAGTTGCTGAACCTTGAGTTCAGCAGCCTGAAGCGCTGTCTGGCAATGCCGGGTCAGCGCGATACCCCGCTCGAAAGCCTTCAGAGAGTCATCCAGGCTGAGATCCCCGCTCTCCATACCGGCGACAAGTGTCTCCAGCTCTTTGAGAGCGGCTTCGAAACTCAGCTCTCCTGTTTCATCTGGGTCATCTGGGGACGAATCACTCACTTCAGGACTAACTCTTCTTCTTGGACATGTTTTCGACAATACGGATGAGCGTGATCGTCTCCGTGGGGTCCATGCGTCCAACCGGAGAGTTGCTGTACGTGGAACCCATCACTCTTCCACCGCGCAGGATAAACTCGCTTGGTTGTATGTGATCCCGGCGTGGTTCCCACTTGGCGCCAATCACGTCAGCGTCCTCACGGGTCATGCCCCAGGCAACCGGAAAACTGAGGTCAGCGGAGACCTCACTGGTCAGCTCTTCGGAATCTACGGTCCCGGCAATGACGCTCACGCCAAGCTCAGCCAGTTCAGCCTTCTTTTCTTCGTAGCCGGCTAACAGTCGGCGGCAGAAAGGTCACCAGTGGCCCCTGTAGAAGAGAACAACAGCGTAAGGTGTGTCGATATCCTGTGGCAGCGACAGTTGTTCGCCGCCTGGAAGTTTCAAGGTGAGATCCGGAAATGTATCTCCGAGTTCGAGTTGACTGGCCATGTGTTCCACTCCGCTGTCGAGGTTCAAGTGTTCGGACCAGAGTGTCGCGGCTCTCAGCGGATTGGTCAATGCGCCGTGTCCGGTTGAAGATTGGTATGCTTGGTGGGGCAACTGTCCGTAGATAGAACTGGAGAACAAAAGTGGACGAAGAAGAAAAGCTGAAGCTCGCGCGCCGCATTACTGAAGCCCTCAGCACGCCTGAAGAAATCCGCGATGACTGGGGCAAGATGATCGTGGAGACCGTTCTGCCGGAGGGTGTTTGGTCCCGGGAAGGCCTCAATGCGAGAGACCGGAGTCTCATTACCATCGCAGCCCTGACCGCCCTTCACCGGCCGAACGAGCTGCGGCTGCATCTTTCGCGGGGGCGCCACAATGGCCTCAGCAGGGATGAAATCTGCGAAGTGATCATGCACATGGCAATCTATGGGGGATTCCCCGTCGCCGTGGAAGGCATGGCTGTCGCAAAGGAAGTATTCGACGAAGAGAGCTGATAGTTGCTGAAGTACGTTCTGATAGTCCTCATCCTCCTGCCGGGAGTCACCCATGCGGATCTCGTCGACGATCTCGCACGCAGACCCGATACGCTGGCAGCCAAGCTTTCACCCCAGGGTGACTATATTGCTGTTCTGAGGGAGGAAGGCGCCAAGCGGGTGGTTGCCGTGTTCGAGTTTCCGGCAATGGAACTCGTCAACGTCGTCGACTTTCCCGGGCGCAATGAGGTCGGGGACTACTGGTGGGTGAATGATGAGCGGTTGCTGTTTTCGGTGGCGGTCGACTGGGGTAACCGCGAAGAGGATCTCATCTATGGCGAGTTATACGGGGTAAACGCTGACGGTCGGAAGGGACAATACCTTTTCGGAATTCGAGGTGATTCCGGGCGGAGCGGACAGTCGCGTACGCAGCGGGTACGCACTTCCTTTGCCGGAGCAACCCTGACTTCACCTGTCTGGGAAGACCCCGACCATGTTCTGATAACGACGTACGATTTCTCGTTGGGATATGAGAACCCCACAACAGCGATGCGGCTGAATGTCTACAGCGGTCAACAAAGTGATGTCGTTAGAGCGCCGCGGCCAAATGCACGTCTGATTGCGGATGAGACGGGTGAAGTCAGGTTCAGCTTTCACATCGATGATGATCAGGTGAGCGTGGTCCACCTGCGTAATCCCAGAACAGGGGAGTGGCGGGAGTTTTCGAAAGCCGCGTTTGGCGAATCCTCGCTTGAACCGGTTACGGTCCGCGACGATGGATCGATCTATGTTTACCGCTCTGAGGGAGACGGACCCAGAGGGCTGTATCTCATGGATCCTGACGGAAAGACGTTTGAGCGACTGGTCCAGCATGATGTCGTGGATGTCGATTCGGTGCTTGGACGGTTCGGGAACGTCTACGGTGCCCTGCTTCAGCCGGGCAAACCGGAACTTGCGGTTTTCGACCAGGACCACCCAATGGCAGGGCTGGTGACACGCCTGCAGGGAGCCATACCCGAAGGTGTGCTGTTACCCGTCAGCGGGACACATGATGAACGCTACTTCGTATTCAGACTCGTTTCAGATGTCCGAACGCCTGAGTTCTATCTGTATGACAATACGGAGAATCAGCTCAGGATGTTGTTCGATACCCGCCCGTGGATTGAGGACGACAGTTTGTCACCCATGACCCCGATATCGTTCGATGCGCGTGACGGCACGCCGCTGTATGGGTATCTCACCATACCGAAAGGTGCGGAAGCTGAAGATCTGCCACTGGTTGTGGTCCCTCACGGCGGTCCTCACGGCCCTCGGGACAAGTGGGGGTTTGGCTGGGAAAACTTCATCCCCGCATCGGGTTATGCCCTTCTGCAGATCAATTACCGGGGGTCAGGTGGTTACGGCAAGGGATTTGAACGCGCCGGGTTTCGGGAGTGGTCCGGCAAGATTCAGGATGACATTACAGACGGGGTTCAATGGGCGATAGCCGAGGGTATCGCGGATCCTGACCGGGTCTGCATCAGCGGGTGGAGTTTCGGGGGTTATTCCGCGGTGATGAGCATCATCCGTGAGCCGAAGTTGTATCAGTGCTCCGTCGCCGGGGCTGGCGTATACGATCAGAAGGTGCAGTACGAAGATGCAGACTTTGCGACCCTCACTCGCTGGGGGAAGCGCTACCTCGACAGGGTCATAGGCGAGGATGACGAAGCGCTCGATGCAGCCTCACCGGTCACATACGTTGAACAGATCAAAACGCCGCTGCTCCTCATTCACGGAGACCTGGATGCCCGAGTGCCGATCAAACACGCGTACGAACTCAGGAAAGCGATGCGTGACGCGGGTGTAGCGGAGCCGGAACTGGTGGTCCTGGAAGGTGAAGCCCACAGTCCGCGTAACGGGAAGAATATCCAGACCTGGTACAGAAGGACCGTGGAATTCCTGGAAGATCACATCGGCCCGGGCGTTAAGAATCGCGGCTGAAGCCGCTCCTACAGAAAGATGTACCTAACTCTCTCTGTAGGAGCGGCTTCAGCCGCGATCGAGAAGCTTAGCCAGCAGATCCAGCTTTTCACGCCGTACACCGCCCACAGTTTCAGGTTCACTGTTTAACAGATGTGTTGCGTGAGTCCCGGGATCGTAGGGTTTCCAGGCGGGCAGGCCGGCGCCGTTGGGATCGCCGGTTTTGGCAAAGTTGGTCCAGTATCCCGTCATGCGCCGGGACAGTTCATGGTCTTCTTCCGTCCAGGCGTGCCCAACATGGCGGGTATTGCCGAACACAAATGCGAGATCCCCTGAATGGTAGGCGCCGCCGCTGCGTGGACCGTCGGGGAGCTTCAGATCTGGATTTCCCGGATTGTAGAGCCGGAATGCAGGCGGGATGTGGTCCATGAAATAGAGATAAACCGGTTGACCCGTTCGGTGATGCATTTCTGCCCAGCGACGCATCCCGTAAGCCATAAAAAGATCGGTGGCGATTTCCCGCTGGGCGAGCCCGGGTGAGTCAGCGAGTTCGTCTGTATAAGCTGAGAGGAGAGTCTCAGGTGAAATGGTATCTCCGAGGCGGCTGATGTAACGTTCCAGTTTCTCCCTGGTCAGACTCTCGTTGAGAGGGAAAAGCTGGTTGCCTTCATCTGAAAGCGAGCCGAGCAACAAAGGCACCTCGGCTTGTTGTGCCTGATCGAACAACGAATCCTGTGTGTCGGGCAGCACCCAGCCATCGATGACGATGCGACTGGCGTTAGCCCAGCCTGAGGCTTCTGCCGCGGCAAGCAGTTCGTCAGGACTGGCTGCACGCATAGCGTTGAGGCTGCCATCCCCGGGCAGCTCTGCCACGAGTTTCTGACCACGCGTTGTGCCGTCAGGGTCGGGATCGGGTCCGGGGTTCAGACACGATGCACTCTGCCCGATGGCTTTGTGGAACAACCCCTGTGCGAGTGGCGAAGCCATCAGGCTGCAGACGCTCTGCGAGCCTGCCGATTGACCGAAGATGGTGACGTTCGCCGGGTCCCCGCCGAACTGAGCGATGTTGTCCCTTATCCAGTTGAGCGCAGCGATTTTATCGAGGAGACCGTAGTTTCCGGAGCTCGAATGGCTGGATTCTTCACTCAGAGCCGGATGTGCAAGAAACCCCAGCGGACC
>JANQFF010000417.1 GCA_028277965.1 Pseudomonadales bacterium | reverse complement strand
AAGAAGCAAACTCTTTTGAAATTGGCCTCAAGTCGGACCTGACCGAAACACTGCGGGTCAACGCGTCGGTATTTCATACCGAATACGATGATATGCAGGTGGTACGCCTGCTGAACGACCAGTCTCAACAGACCGTGAACGCAGCTAAAGCAACCTCGATCGGTCTGGACCTCGAACTGAGCTGGCTGCTGACGGAAAACTTCTCCATTCGATTGAACGCTGGTGTCATGGACACGGAATTCGACGAACTGGATCAGGGTGTGATCGACGGATTCAACGATACACGGGCGACCACCATCATTCCCGGCAACTTTCCGCCGCTCACGAGCCCCAGCGACTTCCAGCTTCCGGCGCCGGAAGAAACAGTCGGACTGACCTTCCTGTGGGACGTGCCGCTCTCCGGTGGTGCTTATCTCACGTTCCGTGGATCAGCCAGCTACGAAAGTTCGTTTGAAGACGAAGAGAAGATCTGGGAATACGATTCCACCACCATGGTGAACGCCGGCATCGTCTACACATCCGCAGACGAGAAGTGGTCAGCCACGGTATACGGCACGAATATCACCGACGAGGAATATGTACCCACAATGGTTGCAACATCCGTAGGCGCAGTACTGCCGGTTACTCCGGGACGCCGCTGGGCTGTGGAAGTCTCTTATTCCTTCTGAGCGACTTCTCTCTCCCCACAGAAAAGGCCTGTCAGGGTTTCCTGACAGGCCTGCAAGGCCGAAGGTTGTTGACCAAGCATCAAGAATCGCGGCTGAAGCCGCTCCCACAGTGTTTAATCAGAACGGCTTCAGCCGCGATCCACCGGTTCGGTGGCGACTCCGCTTATTCAACGCCGTTTGGGTTTACAGACATCAGGTAGTTATCCTCTGATTGCACTCATCTGCTCAGCGAGTGTGTCACTGTTCTTGCGCAGGTCGAGCGTCAATCGGTCGACGACGCCACTGAACCGGTCTCTCACCAGGTTGGCTGCAGGTACCGGCTCACCGACCGCAGCAAAGGTCTCGAGCACTTCATCACTGATCTCGCCGGCCAGCTCATCCCACTTGCCTTCTTTGGTCATTTTGTTGAGTACCGGCTGGAGATCACCCCAGCCATGTACATCCAGCACACCTTTGTAGGCTGGGGTGGATGCGTAGTAGCCGATGCGGTAGCGAATGGCTTCTCTGCTCTTAACCAGTTCCTCCTCAGTTTCCCCGGTGGCTATGAAGGCCGGGTATTGAATCTCGAAGTCATCGAGAGTTTTACCCCGCTGAGCCAGCTCCGTTTCGAGTTTCGGCAGCATTTCCTGCTTGAGGTACGCCTCCGTACAGAACGGATGGATGATGATCCCGTCAGCGACGGCCGCCGCGGTTTTCACCATCAGCGGTCCAACCGCCGCCATCATGATCTTCGGCCGGCCCGCACCCGTGTTTGGAGGAGAAAACTCGGGTGTCATCAGCGTGTGCTGATAGTAATCGCCGGTGTACTTCAGGGGTTTGCCGTCGTACCAGCAGTCCCAGATCGCATTCACCGATTCGATGAGTTCCTGCATCTGTCTGGCAGGTCCGTGCCAGGGCATGGAAAACCGTTTGGTGATGTGTGGCCGGATCTGAGATCCGAGTCCGAGCGTAAACCGGCCGTCTGAAAGCGCGTTCAGATCATGACCGATGTTCGCCAGGTTCATCGGGCTGCGCGCAAAAGCGACTGCGATAGCCGTACGCAACTCTATTGAAGAGGTGTGGTGCGCGGCGAGCGCCAACGGTAGAAAAGGATCATGGGAAATTTCGGCTATAAGCAGGCCGTCGTAGCCCAGCTCTTCCAGTTGCTGCGCCCTGCGGATAATGGCGTCAGTGGTTTCCATCGCCTCACCCACACCAAACATCCCGTCAATCTTCATGCTGGCCGGCCCTTTATTTATTGATTGGTCAGCCAATATAAAGCAACCGTTGCCCCGTTACAACCGGCTGAGAATCTCCTCAGTGTGCTCCCCCATTCGGGGCGATTCCTCGTAGATCTGAAGCGGGGTTTTTTCGAACTGAAACGGAAAGCCTTTCACCATCACACCGGCCGCGGTTTCCGCAAAAGCGATACCCGCTTTGATCACCGGTTCTTCTGCTGCCATACCGCCTGAATTGGCGAAGCCAGCAGCTACTCCAAGATCACGCAGAGCCGCCACCGCCGTATTTCCGTCCCGCACGGCCAGCCAGTTGCGCAGTTCATCATCCACCCGGGTCACTTCACATCCCAGGTGTTCACCCAGCGCAACAATGTCTTCCTCATCCGCCACGCTCACCCAGATCCAACCATCTTCGACCGGATAGATATCCTGCAAGACCATGTTTGGATCCCCGTTGCCGGGGAAATCCACAGACTCACCGGCTCCGCCACCAAGGCTGGCTGCTGCTATACGCTCCCCGACAGCCAGGGATGTCACCTCACGCTGGGACACATCGATATGCATACCCCGACCGGTGTCTTTCGCATTCAGAATCGCCGCTATGGCTGCCCCGGCCCCGTAAAGGCAGACAATCTGATCGGGGTAGTTGAGGTTGCGCCCACTGATGTAGCAGGAACCCCTGGGATGGCCCGTCAGGGCGGCAACACCACCAATGGCTTCCAGTGTCGAACCAAAACTGACGTGACCCGATCCCGGGCCTGACGCGCCCTGGCCGGAAATCGATGCCAGCACGATGTTCGGGTTTGCCTCTTTCAGAACCGGATAATCAATACCGAGCCGTTCGAGCACCCCACGCCTGAAGTTCTCAACCACGACATCCGCCTGAGCCACGAGCTTGAGAAAAGTCTCTCGACCCTCGTCGGTCTTGAGATCGATGTTGACCGCCAGCTTGTTACGGTTGTTGAAGGTGAACAGCGGGGAATCGCCTTTGATACCCGGCCAGATGCGGAAAGGGTCGGAGTAAGACTCAGACTCCACCTTGATCACACGGGCACCGAGATCGGCCAGCAAGGTCGAGGTTACGGAGCCAGCGGTAAATATCCCGAGGTCCAGCACCAGCATACCTGCGAGCGGCAACGCAGCGGTTTCCGGATTCCCCCATTCAGAACGTTCGACTGCAGAACCTGATTCACCCGCACTGTCCTCTATCGTCATGGGTAACCCTGGCACGGTCACACTCACTTCATCTCCATCGACACTGTGGCTGATTTCTTCAAGGTAGCTGCGGTGGAGATACAACGGCTCTTTCAACAGGTCGCCCGACGACATCACAGGCCCGCCGGGGATGGCACATCTCTGGCAGAACTCGTAGAGGTACGAGTTTTCCTTTCCAGCAGCCCACCCGGCGAGAATTTCATTCAACGCCAGCGCGTTTTTTGCTCTTTTGCCTGCGCCCGAGAACCGCTCCTCCTGTAAACGCGGGTCACCCACTTCAGCGCATATGTCCTCCCAGTTGTTTGGAAGATGCAGGAACGCAAAATAGCCATCGGCAGATTTCAGGACTGGCGCTTCAGCGCCGCGCCCACCCCGTGCAACCGGAAATCCGAGCGCACCCGCCGCGATGCCTTTCCAGTTGATCCACGCAAGCGCATCCACGGCTGTCACCCGTGCCCGGTCAGGTTCACCCTGGATCGACAGTTTCGCGAGCGCGGCCATGGCTGCACAGAAGATCGCATAACCCGTGGCATATGCGGTCTGGTGACCTCCCATCGCAAGCGGTTGTCCATCCGGTTCGCCAAAAAGATCCGTCAGACCAACGAGTCCCTGTACGCCAAGTTCAGACACAGGCAACTCATCGAGACCGGTCTCGGCCAGCACGCTCGAGACTTCCCGGGCAACATCATCTTCAAGACAGGCTACCGAACCCAGCAGCATCAGATCGGCACCTGCATCCGGTACCGACCCAGAGAGTTTGCCCCTGTTCAAAAACGTATCCAGTACGCTGCTCGAACCCACCTGTTCGTCGGGTGTCGTACGAAGCCTTACAAGCGGATCCTCGTCAGGCACAATCCTGACTACCGACGCCCCGAGATCGCACAACAAGCGACCCGCAAAAGAAACCGCAATGTGAATCAGATCAGGGCAACCCTCAGGCACCCACTCCACAATCCGGCGACCTGACAACAGTTCGCCCGCACGAAGTTCGTTTGAGTTTTCCATATGCTCCCCCGACAAACCGCGTCATTTATTGGTTGATTGTTCAATATACAATGTTTTGTTATGCGCCGGCTACACTTATACTCATGCGGTCAAATCAATAAGTACAAACATGCCTCAGACTGCCCGTCCACGCAGAACTCACAAGGAACGCCGGGAAACCTCAGAAAAAGAAATGCTGAAGGCTGCCATCACCCTGTTTGCGAGACAGGGCTACATGAAAACCACCCTGGGTGAGGTCGGCCGTGAAGCCGGATATACAGCGGGCCTCGTGAGCCATAAATTCGGCTCCAAGGAAGGCCTGCTGCAAGCCGTCGTGGACCATATTTCAAACCGCTTTCTCCAGGACCAGCTCGGCAAGTCCATCGAGCAGAAGAGCGCTACAGACTCAATCAACAACTACATCGAGATTTACCTGACCGAGGTGTCACTGCGGGAAGGTCCGGTCCGTGCGCTCTACGTGATTATGGGTGAAGCACTCGGTGCCGTTCCTGAGATCAGAAGCTCTATTGCAGACCTGAACACCGGTGCGCGCGAGATACTCATGGACATCATCCAGCATGGTATTGATCAGGGCGAATTCAATAAAGACACCGATACGGAGGCGGCCGCGGCCCTTATCATCGGGGGACTACGCGGGCTCGTCATGCAACACCTGATCGACCCGAAGAAACTGAATATCAAGAACCTGCGCAAAACCATGCAGGCTACTGTGATTTCAAGTCTGACCTCATAGGAAGCGGCTTGTCGTGTTCATAATCCGGAGATCCTGGATTGACTGCACCTGATGTCCAGATCATCGGCAGCTATTTGTCACCTTACGTGCGCAAGGTGCTCGCTATTCTCGAGCTGAAAGGTGTGTCCTATGAGATTGATCCCATCGTGCCGTTCTTTGGAAACGAGGAGTTTTCGAGATTAAGTCCGCTGCGCCGAATCCCCGTTCTGATTGACTCATCGACTGATCAAGTCGTGAATGACTCCACTGTCATCATCGAATACCTCGAAGAACGCTATCCCAATCCCTCCGTTTTTCCTCAAGGACCTTTCATGCGGTCGCAGGCTCGCTGGATTGAGGAGTACGCAGACTCCCGTCTTGGAGACGTGTTTATATGGCAGGTATTCAACCAGAACATCCGGAAGTTCGTATGGGGTCTGGAAGTCGATGAAGTGATGCTCGAAAACGCCCTGCAGATCGAAATACCATCGATCATGGAGTATCTGGAAAAACTGGCCCCATCAGACGGATTTCTGCTTGGCGAATACTCGCTGGCGGACATTGCGCTGGCAGCATTTTTTCGGAATCTACAGTTCGCTCGTTGTGAGCTGGACTCGAACAAATGGCCAAACACCCTCGCTTTGATCGCCAGGGTGTTCGAGCGCAAAGAATTCACGTCGCTGGCTGCCTACGAACAAGTCTCTTTACGAGTTCCCGCAGCAGATCAGCGTAATGCGCTCCTGGACACAGATGCACCCATAATGGCTGAGACCTTCGGCACAAAGACCCCGGTCGCTGGGCCGATGACACAACGTTAGCCTGTCCACTGCCTTCAGTCAGTGGCTGGTCCGGCCACTTCCACTACGCTCTTCCCGGTAAAGAAACGCATAAATAATCCCCACCACGCCAAAGAGCGCGCTCGCAACCTGCAGCGCCGGCGAGAGATTCATCACCAGGATCGCGCCTGTCGCTGCAAATGTCAGCGCCGACACGGTACATACAACAAGCAGCAGCCACTGGGGCATGTAGAGCGCGGACTCACGCCAGGCATCCGGATACCGCCGCGGCAGGCGCACGGCCGCAAAGGCAAACACGCTCGCCAGGAGAAAACTCGGGCCAAACACGATCGAAACGATTTCTTCAATGTCGAGCCCGGTGACAATCGGCAGCAAGCCAATCGCAAAAAGCGCTAACATGACCAGCCACGGATAACCGCTTGCACTTGTTCGAAGCAACGCTCGAGGCAGGTGACCGTCTCGGGTCAGCGCCAGCGTCGGGAATGGAATCATGGCAAGTGTATTGTTGAGTGTGCTAGCAAGCGCCAGAAAAGCACCGCCCGCCACAAAAAAGATAAACAGTGTGTCCGATAGGACGACTTGCGCCACAACACTGAGTGGCTGACCTGCGGTCTCCGCTAGTGGCAACACACCTGATGCCACTATACCGATCAGGAAGTACACGAGCGCGACAATCACCGTTGAGATGACAAGAGCCAGGGGGAAATTGCGCCGTGGATTGTCGGTGACCTCGTAGAAGTTGACTAGCAGGTTCGCACCGGTTGACGCGAACGTGAGAACCGCAGTTGCTGTAACGAACCCAACGATGTTGTTGTCGAAATACCCTTCTGTGAAATAACCCGGCTCTACCCGCCCGAGGCCGTACGCGACGAAAACGGCCAGAGCCAACAGCATTACGATCACCATGACACCCTGTAGACGTGCCAGGTTTTTGGTACCCGACAGCGTCGTCAGGAAAAACCCTGTCAGGATCAGGCCCGCGATAAGTCTTTCGTATTCGGCAAGTGCTGGGAAGAGTTGCGCGACGTAGGCAGCCATTGCTAGACAGTAGATTGCAACAATGCAATTGGACATGACCTGTAGCAGGCCAAATACCCCACCCCAGCGCGGTCCCAGGAGCGTCCTGGCCACTCCGTAAATACCACCTTCAACATCAGTGAGACTCGCCACCAGGACGATGGGTGCACACATGATGAGATTGACGAAGGCCCCCAGAACGAGAGCAAGACTCACGGCTTTGCCGGTGAGATCAATCCCGATGCCGACCATGGCAAATATCCCCGAGCCGATGATCGACCCTACGCCGAGCATGGTGAGATCGGTTAGGCTGAGGCGTTTACCTCTCACGTTTCAGACGCGGCTTTAGCTGCGTAACTTGTCCCATTCAGCCGCTTCGTCGTATGAAGGTTTCTTTCCTGCCTGGTAGCCGATACCGCCGTCACCGCCGTAGATATCGAGATGCGGGGATTTCGGACGAAAGTCATCATTGTCCAGCCACAACCGCAGAAGGTGGCCCCGGTTTTCATAGTCGTCACCGTCTTCGAACGCGGTCCGCGCATGCAAGTGCGTCAGGTTGTTGAACCAGAGGATCTGACCGGGTTCCAGTACAAACCGGAGCTGTAGCACGTCGCTGTTCGCAGCGTCCAGAAAGGACTGTATCGCCCATGTCTGACGGTCATTCATAGGCTCACCGCGGCTTTCCTGACCGAGCTCAGCAAAAGGTTTCACCCACCTTGAGCTGACTTTACCCTCGGTATTCGAAAACACCGGCACCCTGTACGGGCTAACGGGATCGTCACCCGGTTGCTCTTCACCCCTGCGGTGGTAGTAGAACCCTTCGTAGAGAACATCGAGCGCATCCGGGTCGTGTTCAAGCAGTGTGTTGTGAACGGACAGAGCGCTGCTCAGGAGCGAAACACCACCCGATTTGGCACCGCGCAGGCAGAAGAGCGCCGCGATATCACAGTGGTCGGTATGCGGATTGAGTTCGTTGGCATTGCGATAAGCGCGAGCATTTGGGTCTTCCTGGGTGAAGTCGCGTACATGGCCAATGCGGTCTCCCATGACACTTTGCGAAAGGCCGCGGCCAAGGACCGTACCCAGCGCCCAGAACACCATTTCCAGATCAGCCTGGTTCCGATCGAACACCGGCAACCCGCCAAGGACGGCAAACCCCCGGCCGCTCTTCAGCTCACGGTACACCTCCTGCATGAACGCGGTTACCGCCTGTGACTGAAGATCTTCCTGCTCGACGTCGTCGAGCGTCTTCCCTCTCCTGCGCATGCGTTGGACAAACGCTTCGAGTTCAGCCAGCACCTCATCCGGAAAAGGCTTAACCAGATCGTCTGCAGCTTTCACTTCGGCCACCGTCCAGACGCCCTCTTCTGCTATGGGTTCAATCGCTGTCATGAGCTTTCCTCCCCCGAAATACATTATTCACAATCCCGGCATGTTCCGGGACGATCATGGTCTTTCCTGTCATGCCTAACTCGCGCAAGCGGGCACAGGTCGTTTCCAACCCGATCAGATCTTCGAGCGGGCGGTACGGCTCATCAATGGCGGCACAGCCTCTGGAAGCCGCTGCGTGTGACACCCGCTGACGGGCATACAGGAGGCCGTCCCAGGTTCTTCCCGATCCCATGGTTTCCGACAGGTCTTTGCCACCCAGGATAAGACCCGCCAACGGCGCATCAACGGCGGCGATCTCGAAGGCGCGTTCAATCGCACCAGGTGTTTCGAGCACTACATAGATGGGTATGTCAGGTACCACGCTGGCGTATACCTCAAGATCCCCTGCCACCTCGACCTTGGGTATACAAACAAAGCCCGGGCGCAGACTTTCCTCGCTGAGACGGTAGATATCTTTGAGACCTTCCGCAGTGCGAACCGGGTTGATGCGCACACCGAGGCGTTCGCTCCCGTCCAGATGTTTTGCAGCGAGTCCGAACGCTTCGTCTTTGTCCGCAACAGTATCTTCCATGTCGATACACACGAGATGTGCATCAGATGCCATCGCTGCATCCAACCTCTGCGGATCAGCACCAATCACCAACAGCAGGCTGTGCACGTTTGCACTCACCGGCCGGCTAAGCTCACTCATTTTGCGCTCAACCCTTCGAGCATCTGTTTGACCTGATTTTCGGCGTGTCTGAGTGAGAAGGTTCTGGAGTCCGCGAGATACAGTGAGGTAAGCCCCCGCAGGAGCCCCAGAATGGCCGCTGCTGTTTCCCTGACTGCCAGGTC
>JANQFF010000403.1 GCA_028277965.1 Pseudomonadales bacterium | reverse complement strand
ACAGGCAGGGGGCAGCCAAACTCCGACTGGGCGAGGTAGGTCTTCCCGCACTTCTCGTCATGAACCAATACAAAGAAAACCCCATCGAGTTGCTCCAGCACCGACGCCATGCGCCGTTCTGCTATTGTCGAGTAGAGCCTTTCAACCACCTCTACATCGTCTTCCCGCTCGCATCCGAGACGGGCACCGATCTCACCAATGTTGGCGACGTAGCCGATGATGGAGACAAGCACGCCCGTTTCGGAGTTGTAGGAATAGCCCGCATCATCGAAGGTGAACACACCGGCCCTCTCAATCGCAAGATCCAAATGGGAATGTGAGAATACCCGGTCTTTCGCGATCAGCTCTTGGTTCTTCTCTTGCCAGTGAACGGTTGCCGTAAGCTTGTTCATCGTGCGTCCTTTCATCAGGATTGGGATTCACGCCGAACAAAAGAGGCCCATCCAAGGTCTGAGAGAGGTCCTCGGATGGTCAGGTATGGGCTCATACGCCCTCGCCGCTTGCGCCGGGGAGCACAGGTTCACATGTCGACAGAAGAAAGGGCGTCAATAGCAAGCAGCTCGATATCAGGCCGGCCTGCGTTTTCGGTCCTTCCAGCGGAGAATGAATACGTAGAAGGCCAGACCCATATAGGGCAGGAGGAAACCGAGAGGACTCACCTGCCCCGCTGCTGCAACAGAGCAGCCCCCTCCGCCTCCTCCACCACCACCTCCCCCGCCAGAGGCGGTCTCGAGAAGACCGTACGGCGTGAAGTGCGTTGTCTTGAAACGCAGGGCGTGGACGGTCTCGGAAAGAACCACAGACTCGATGTCCGTGATTCCCTGCTGGCTCAAGTCGTCCGTCTGAGAATCGTACCAATAGGGCGTCGGCGCGCCATTCGGGAAATCCGCGACGGCATAGGGGATCGTGATCGTCACCGGCGTACTGAACTGCAGACCGCTGGGAACAAACTCGTATGCCAGCGCGCGTTGCGAAGTGGCAAACTGCGGGTTCTCGATCTCAGCGATCGTGACAGTCACATCATGAGGACACGCCCCGCCGGGAATTGCAACCGACACATCGCCGGCCGCGGTCGGTGAAGCCGCGCCAACCGTTTCCCCCGTCGATGCCGAAACCGTACCGGAATCCACGTCGCGGGTATCCGTGTGAGAGTTGCCCGCGAAGTAGATTTCCTCGTTGGCGTTGCGGCCGTCGGCCCAGACAACGTAGGGGTAGCCGTTGGGATCGACCCCCAGGGCCGGCTCACCCTGATGGGAACCGGTTCCTCCATCACCTACAAGGACATTCGCCTCATCTCCTGTCTCGACATCGGCGAAGTACAGATCTGTATCGATCCCGGCCGAGCCGACGTTCCGCTCGTCGCGCCAGCAGGCGAAGACCTCCAGCCCGGCTCCCGCGGCTCCATGAACGGCAAGGGTCGGGCTCGTCTGATCCGCGCCCGACGTGTCATCAACGACCCGAACCCCAACCAGAGCGCTGCTGGGCATTCCATCCGAAGACGCATAGCGAATGTCACTGTTTCCCAAGGCATCATCGCACCAAAGGAAATGCAGCATGGTCCCCGTCGCTTCCATTGCCACGTGAGGAGAAGTCTGATCTCCGGCCCCGCTTGCCACCGCGACATTGGTCCAAGGACCTGATGCCGAGTCGGCACCATAGATGTCAGCCGATCCGTTCCGCATATCGGTCCAGACGAGATAGACCACCCCTGAGTCATCGGTTGCCAGGTGCGGCTCGGTCTGATCGGCCGCGTTCGAAGTGACTCGCGCGGTCGAACTCACCGCGAGCCCATCACTCGAACTGGTGACGTAGATGTCTTCATGCCCCGCGCTGCTGTCCTGCCAGGCGAGATAGGCGGTGCTGGGCGATCGGCTGTCGATGGCAATGACGGGGTGTGTCTGGTGATCGTCAGATTCAGTGACCCGCGTCACAGTGGACCAGTTCACGCCATCAGCCGAAGTTCGAGCATAGATGTCCCAATCACCTCGTCGGTTGTCCTGCCATACGACGTAGAGTTTGTCATCCTGTCCGATCGCCAGCCTTGGGTGGGCCTGATCGCCCGAATCTGTCGTCAACTGAGCGGGAGCTGTGAAGTCCGCCGCCCCGGCGGGCATCTTACTGACGTAGATATCACGCTGCCCGGTTGGCCCGGCGTGGTAGACCACCCACACCGTACCGCTACTGTCGCAGGCGGTTGCGGGACGGCCCTTGTCCGTATTGCTCGGTCCCCAACTGGCGGTCTTGTTGAAGCCGAAAGCCCGCATCTCCGTCGTAAACGAGTAGGAAAACGCCGACATCGCATTACCGGCCAGATCCGACGCATCGACGCGGACCGCTATCTCTTCATCGAACCCATAGTCCGCGTCCGGCTGGTAGGAGTAGCTGTAACTGGCCTCGCTGCCGGTCCGACGACAGGTGCCGGACGCGCTGTCATAGCTGGCAACGTTCCCTACGTAAATGACCTGGCCCTTCACTCGAATGACAACCGTATCAGCGTCCACACCACGGCCCGCATCAGAGACCGTCAGATTCACCAGCGCATTCTGAGGAATCTGAATGGCGTTGGCTGAGGGATAGACGGCGCTCGCCGTCGGGGCGGTCAGGTCCGGAACGACATTGGCCACGACCAGCGTGATCGCTTCCGAATCCGTCAGGTCTCCGTCACTCACAGTGAAAGTGACAGGGTATGACCCGGCCTGATCGTATGTCGGGACCCAAGTGAACAACCGATCGCTGAAGTTGGCGCCTGATGGAAGTCCGGTCGCGGTGAAAGACAGCGTGTCCCCGTCTTCATCCGTCGCGCTGACGGTGAAACTCAGCAGCGTACCTTCACTGGCGCTCTGGTCGCCAACCTGCGCCAGCTCTGGAGCATGATTGGGCAGCACGCTGACTGTGATCGTAATCGTCTCCGAGACAGTCACTTGTCCGTCGTCAACCTGAAACGTAACGTGATAGGTTCCTATCTGCGCCCTCGTCGGCGTCCAGGTGAAGGTCCGTGTCGCCGGCGTGAATGCCGCCCCGGTCGGAACGTTCGCTGCTGTGTAGGTCAGTGCATCGTTGTCGGCATCCGTGGCGCTGACCGTGAAGGTGAGGGGCTGGGTCTCAAAGACCGATTGATTGCCGGTGGCCCCCAACAGCGGGGCCGAATTGCCAGTGGACGTGGTAGCGGCCGAGACGACGGTTGACAACAGGGAGCTGTTCTCCAACTCATCCCCTGTCCTGACCGCAACGTAGTACGTCTCGCCAGGATTCAGGCCTGTGATCGTAAAGGACTGGGCTGTACCAGAACCGGCGGGCATCGGCTGACCCTGCACCCGGGACGCAGTGTCCCAGTTTGACTCGTTCAGCGGACTCGTGCTGTACCGGATGTCGTAGTGGTTCGGATCACGATAGGTGTCTCGACTCGGTGCGTTCCAAGTGAGTGTTGCGGAGTTCCGGCTCGTGCTCGAGACAGTGACATCCGGAACCGTGCCTAGCGCGATCTCATAAGCGCCAATGTCAGGAGCCGATCCATACCAGACCACCCCGTCTCCCGCACCGTCGCCAGGAGCGGCATTATGGTATCCCGAGATAACCACCCCCCTATCGACCGCCTCGCTTCCAGCCCGCAGACTGAACTTCTCGCGCACCTGGCTTCGGATGTACTCCAGTTTCTCGTCGATGGTCCAGTCCGAATCGAAAGTCGTGTCAACCGCCAGATCCGGGTTCTGGAACAATGGATCTCCAGACAACGAATGTGCGTCCATGCCCGAGACGAAATCACCATCGCCCCAGAAGTTGTAGTCAGAATCGTTGACCGCCTGGTCATTTGACCGGTGCAGGTCCTTGGATGCATTGCCCATAGCGATGTTGTTGTACAGAATGGCATCTTCATCCTGAGGCAATGAGGGTGCATCCATGACGAATCCAGAATGTGCCCCCCTGCCAGAGTCAGACCCATTGTGGGTGGCACTGTTGTGGTAGAAGAAATTCGCTGGATAGCCGAGCGCTTTGTCCTGGTCGAAGCCTCCCCGCTCATTGTCAAACGAGATGTTGCGTGCAACAACATGTCCGCCACCATTGTTGGTTGAGACCTTTATCCCGTTGCCGTCCCCTTCTCCGGCAGGGCCGTCGCCATTATCGAAGGCAATGTTGTCTGTGACGGTTGCATAGAGATTTGAAGCATCTCCCGTGGCCCCAGAGCCCGTGCTAACGTCTATGCCGTCATCCGAATTCCCGTAGACGATGTTGCCGGTTACCGTAGTATGAGTGGATCCCGTGGATATATCCATGCCATCAGCGTGCTCGGGAATCACGGCGTTGTCATGGAAGAGGTTGTTGCTTATGGTATTGTGCGTTGACTTGAGAGCAATGGAGTCATGCCAAAGCACACTCAAACCCATACCATTGCGGAAACACTCGTTCCTGTCTATCAGACAGTGGGAGCACCCCCTCAAGAGAATCCCAAATGCAGCATTATCATGGCATGTCGAGTGAGCTACAGTGACGTGATTCGAATCCTCCACAACGATGGCACGCAGTCCATTGTTCCTACTGACGACATTATCGACGGTCGTGTAATCCGAGGCGGAGTACAGATAGACCCCGAACTGGCCCATGTCTTCGACAACGCAATCGACTATTTCCCCATGCTCGGAATTCCTATACACCACACCCATCTGAGCGTAACTGCGTATTCGCATGCCCCTTAGAACGATATAGTCCGACCCGAGGATGCTGAACAAACCGTAATAGGCAAGTGATGGTACGTTCGTTCCGTCAATGACCACCACTTCAGAGTTGTAGTTGGCGAATGTTATCTTTGCCGAGGAACTGGTGCCGCTCTTATTGCTTATGACGATTCTCTCCGTTTGACTGTACGTCCCCGCCCTGAAGTAGATGGTGTCTCCGGCAACCGCAACACTTGCGGCTGCTTCTGGAGTGCTGTAAGCGTTCCCATCAGAACCTGAACTGTCTCGCTGAGCGATGCTGTACTGACCGGCTGTGCAGTCGTTTGCCAGTTGATTGTCAACAAAGATCGTAGCTCCCAAGGAGCATGACGATGCCAGAAGAATGATCGTGAGAATTGACGTCTTCAGATGGTCAGCCACTATGATGTCCTTTTCAAAAGCCCTCCGTGGGCACCCTCTCATGCACATGGTCGCCGAGCGAGGTTGGCAATGATCCGCCATTCGGCCCGCCCAGGCGAACCCTCTCTTCCTGTTCTATTTAGAGTATACGTAATCTTCTTGCCCTTTGACCGAGGCGATGGACACTCTTTTGTGTCCCATAACACCCTGCATGCCGCCTCGAACCGGTCACGCATCCAATCGAACCGTTGGCTCACAGTTCCGTCGTTGCACAATCGCCTCGGTCAGGTCTCCGAGCGTGCCGAAACACACCCTCTTGGCGCACTGAGTCGATACGAATTCGAGAAACTTCCCCAGATTGCGATCGTTCCAGAAATCCTTGCTGTGCCCCAGCATCACTAGCGGTGTGCCGACCCCCTCATCGTCTCCCTCGTCGGACTCGATGGATTGCCGCAATCCCCGGATCATGTCCCGGGCGCTCAATTTGCAGAAATCGTACTTCATGGGCTGAAATGATCCCAGCTTCTTCAGGATCGTGCGCAATGAGTCTCTGCTCTTTCGGGCCTGCATCATGCCGTGCCCGTTCGCGCTGGCTCTCTCGACCGCGCGTCGCTTGAGGCTGACACGAAGCTTGGTTCCTTTGAAGTTGCTGGCATACAGTCGCATCTGGGACCAAACCGGAAACTCAATGATGTGCTCCCCCTCCGGCCCCGAGAGACTGATCTCGTCGGCACGCGTCCACCAATACCCCGTCGCCGCTTCCGCCCGGCGATAGTCGGTCGGGACGGGGTACGTTTCGTACAAGCCCTTGACGACCGACGAATCGGCCCCCAATCCCGCTTGTTTCAAACCGGCCACGAGTAACTCTGAGGGCTGCCCCCAGAACATGGCCTCCCGGTAGACGAGGCACTCGTACCCGGGCCTTACCGGCCGGACGATCGCCTCAAGTGTCTTCTTGCCCCGAGACAATACCTCCACAATCGAACGCGGATCATGGTGCGAACCGAGATTGTTGGGCAGATCACTCAGCCGACGCTGCTCCGGGCGCAATTGCCAGCGGTTGTTCTCGAAGCGGGCCCCGATCCACCAAGGATGCAAATGCAATTGTACATCGTGGCCGCGTCCAGCCGCATCCTGGAGTTGCTGCTCAATCTCACCAGAAGGCGAGTAGCCCAGACGCAGCGAACCGGCCGCTTCGGCCTCCTTCATCGCCCAGTATTCCCCCACCTCGAACATGATCGAGAGCTTCGCGCCATACTTCTCGGACAATCCGAGCAGCCGGTTCGTCGGCGCGATCATATCCCGTCGGACATCCCCAGACCCATTCCCAAAAATCTCGTAATCAAGGCTCAAAACTAGATGGATCAAAGCGTACTCCTCCGGCCGCAATGATTATGCCATGCTGTAAGAATGGACCACTCCTGCCTCGTCCGATGCCGAAAACCCGTATCAGCGTTCGGCTGGCGAGGATATGCACTTCTGGATCACTCTAGGCTGCTTACCCTGGGCCGTCTTCACGAGTTCCGATCTGATCTCCAAGGAAAGCTCCACCTGTCCCTGAAGCCTCTTGTTCATGTTCACAACGATACGCTGTTGCTCGTGTTCGTCCACAGCGCCGCTCGGGACAATACACAGGGCGGCCCGGCCCGGTACGGACTGGTGGAATTGATATTCTCGCACACATCGGAATGTGTCATCATGGACATTCAGGGCCGTCATTGACACGAGTGAGCCATCGATGGCTATGAGCCCCCCCTGAGGCCATCGGCCTTTGATGTGGCGAATAACAGTATGCTCGCGTCCGCACGCTTCGCAACGGTCACCGACATACGTCGCATAGTCGCCCGTACGATAACGAATGAATGGAACCACAGTATTAATGAAACTGGTTCCGACAATCTCTCCCTCCTGTCCGGGAGTGTCAACGGGGGCTCCGTCCTCATCGAGCAACTCGAAGAAACCGTACGTTGGCCATATGTGGTAATCGCGAGAGTGTTCACACTGTGTTGCCAGTACACACTTCTCTGTGTGTCCATACGATGAGAATGTCCGCACGCCAAAAACGTCCTCTATCGTCTGAACTTGATCGGCATGCACGTTTTCTGATTCAAGTATGACAGACTGGATACACTGCGGAGCCAGCTCCCCTGCCGCCAAGATGTATTTCGCCAAGGCATGAGCAGATGACGGGTACGCATGAAGCACGCACGGCCCGATCCTGTGAATATGCCTCAAGTACTGCTGCATGTTGTCATCTGTCATGTGGAAGTTGCTGTAGTAATGGTGCCTGAGAAGTGGGTCATAGTCGTGACGCACTCCCTGGCGATTCGGTTGGACTATCCGGCCCCGCAAGACGGCCATCGGCATGCCGAGTGTGTACCCCACACGTCCCCAACTCGTGATCAGATAGGCATATTCCACTGACGAGCGGCTGGCATTGATGTAGAATCGTAGGGGTTCACCGCTGGTGCCACCGGTTGACACGTAATCAACATCACGCGCATCCACGCTCCTGGCGGTCATCTCCGCGAGATGCTTGACAACCGTAGCCTTGTCGATCGTTGGAAGCCGACACATGTCGTCCACACATTCCAGAGCACCAGGACGAAACCCGATGCGGTCAAGCATCTCGCGGTAGAACTGAGTGCTCTCATAGGCAAGTTTCAGGATCTCACGGAGCTTGGCCAACTGGTGTTCTCGAGCGTGCTCGGCCGACCACCACTGTGCACGCTCCACAAATCGAGTCTGTTCCCGGAAACTCCTCCCAAGTAACCACTTCGGAGGCATCATCCCCAGTACGCTCCCCAACGTCGTCCTAATCAGGGAAGGAGCATTGTCCCACAGGTTCTTTTTTGAAAGGGCCTTCTTCATCAATGATTCACCACTCTGGCAGGATTGCCCGCCACTGTAATCCTCGGCGGCACGTCTTGCAGAACGACAGAATTGGCGCCGACCCGGGCGTTCTCACCAACCGTGGCCGGCCCGAGGATAACAGCGCCGGCACCAATCAGCGCGCCTCTACATATGTGTGGATGACGGCGACCATCGGCAGCTGACTCCCTCGCCCCGAGCACAACATTGGGCATGATCACGGCCCCTTCCTCCACAACCGCTGTTTCGCCGATGACGATTCCGACGGTGTGTGGAACAACAGCCCTGAGGGAGATGCGCGCCATAGCATCTACATCCGAGGCAAAGACGAGCCGGCCGGCAACTTGGACGATCCGTCCCAGAGGCGATAGGTGGTGCATACAGAGCCACCTCGCCAACGCATGAAGCCGTAGAAACAAGATGCTTGTCCAACCTTGCCTGATGCCTTCTGCGGGACAAGCCCCATCCGACGCATCAGTATTCCTTTCAGGTCCCGTGAGTCTCATAGTGGGCAATTGACCTCAATGTGTCCCCGCCATCCAAAATGCGGTTCGAAAGCCAGACCGGCGCCATCCCATTGGGCCAATGCTCGATCCCATTGCAGGTCATCGGACCTACACGTTACATCGTCGTCGTCAGAGATGAGCATTCCCAAGGGATGTTCTTCCATCGCTCTGTGCAATATCGGCAACCTTCTGTAGTCAAAACCCATCAATCGCGCACACGCGAGGTCAACAGCGACTGCATTCGTACCTGCAAGAACTACACCCGAGGACTTAGGCGTCGAATCCAATGGACCGTTGCCTTCACCTCCGACGATTCCATCGACGATACAGAGTGGCTGTCGGGCAGGCGAGGCACACAAAGTGCCGTGGCGATCGGCGTACAGGAGGATTCGGTTCAGATCGATGGCCATTCGCCAGGTTGTGTCATTGCCATGCCAATTTCCGGAACGAATGGCATCCTTGTTGGTGTCGCCGAAGAGGGACTTGCCCACGGATTTGATCGGTCCGGCCACGATGTTGCGCAGGGGGCCGAAGTACGGAAAGGCCTTCCTGAAGCATTGCATGCTCTTTCGCTCGATGCGATGCATAATACCATCATCAGCGAACTGGTCCCCGCCCTGCGCGGGCGTACCATCCCGGTGGTGTGGCAGCCAATTCTTGTTTCCGTTGATACCGACCAGATTCTTCATGCTCACCGTTAAGCCGGTCTTCTTGTGCGTCTTTAGCTTGGGCAGATTAATGACGCAATCAGCATTCAGGACGGTTTTCGATATCATGTATTCGTGGACACCATCCGTATGATGGCGACGAATCTCGCCAGTGTCGTATTCAGAACCATAAAGCAGATGGCACAAGTGCTCGACTTCGGCGAACATGGAATGGCGCCCCAGGTTCACCTTCACATAGCCCGCCGGATCACCCGGCAATCGCTCATGCCCAACTATCACACCATCCACTTTCCGCGCCTTTTCGGGACGCAGATCAAATACGTCGACATCAAGAGCCGCATGTCGTTGATAGAACGCCTGGATCTCATCCAATCCAGCGATTCTTCGAATAGCGTCAAAATCCGCATCATTTTGTGGTGCATCAGCAATAATGATTCGGCCTTGGCCCTTGAGAGCAATATAGACATAGTCGAGAGCCGCTCGAATAACTGAACCATGAGTAATCACGCAATCCTCATGTCCCTCTTGCGTCTCACGAAACTCCCGAATAAAGTTGGGCTTCAGAACAACTGTGTCTCCTGGACGCACCACATCACCAAGCGGATTCCAATTCTTCTGGCCGTAGTGAGCCACATCGAGCTCGAGTAGATGCAATGCCTCACGAACTCCCTCATAGGCTGGATTCGCCTCGTCTGTCAATGTAGCAGCGCCAAATGGGTATTCCGGGTAGGTCTCACTGGCCGAATACGGCGGCGCGGCCGGATACCGTCCATGGCCAGTAGTAACTGCAACCTGGAACACACTTGAGTAGCTCATGCCAACACCCTCCGTGCACAGGAGGAAGAGTGGCTGGTCACATACTGCTGAAATACCCTTCGCCACCTGGCTGTGACCACCTCTATATCACACTGTCTCTTCGCGTCCTCAACAGCCCTCTGAGAGTATTCATCCAACATCGCACTGTCTTGTAGGAGCGATACGATTCTCCTGGCATACTCGGCGATGTTTCCTGGTTCAACAAGGTAACCGTTGATACCGCTAGTTACGAAGTCACTCAGTTCACCAACATCGGCAACCACAGGTACCACACCCGAAGTCATAGCCTCAGCCATGGCAATGGAGAGACCCTCAGATTTTGAGGTCAGCACAAATACCTTTGAGCGTGCCAGGATCGCTTGGACATCGTGTCTCTTGCCAAGAAACTCCGTATTGCCCATTATGCCCAATCGCTTGGCCTGTCCCTGTAATTGCGCCCTGAGAGGGCCGTCCCCGACTATCGCGGCTTTGACCGATGGAATCACACGACCAACCTCTCCTACGATTTCAATGAACTGATCAATCTGCTTGACCGGCGCTAAGCGTCCGACGAACACGAGGTGAATGTCCCGATGAACCTCCGGGCTGAAGGCAGGGCACGTTACACTCCCTGTGATGACATGGACAGGATTTGTGACGTTGTGCTCCTCTAGATATCTCTTGGACTTGTTTCCACGAACGACAGTATGGTCAAAGTGTCGGACGACGCGAAAGACCAATGCCTCGAGCAACAAGGAGGTTTTCGCCGACATATCGATGTCACGGCCAATCTCGGGAAAGCCGCCGACCAGCCCTGCCGGCGCCCCTGTCATCTGGTAGCACGAAGGCCGTCCAAATAGCCTGCCTGCGACCAACGCAGCGCAACCTGCAGGCACAATGTGGTACCCCATATACAAGTCTGGGCGATACCGAAAGCCCACAACGATCATCCAGAGGGCCTTAGCCCCAGCCCGGCTGATTAGCTTTGCCAACCACCGCGGCGGGCAGGCAAAGCGGACCCCTGCCATCGCTTGTTGGGGCGCATCGATCACCAGAATGACTTCGGTGACTCCGCTGCGAGTCAAGGGAGTGATGTGCGACAGATACCAGTTCGGGTTGAAGAACGTGCCCGTAACGGCAATCCGACCGGTCGGCTTCCAGCGCCGGCGAGAACTCCTACGCCCCAAGGTCGCCACCAGCCAAGTGAAGAGGTGCACACTGATGAGCAGAATATAAGATGCTATTTTACGAATCATGGCGCAGTCACCGGGATGTGCGATCCAGAAAGGCCCGGTAATGGGGCCTCACTGGGATCCGAAGTGTCTCATCTCCGCATACGGCGACAGTCTCATCATGTGGGGTTGTCCGCCGCATGTGTCTAGCAACTCACAGTAAACCGATTCCATTTTTTGGGCCAAGCGTTTTACGGAAAACTCTTGCATCACCCAACGCCGTGCATCCCGGCCCATCTGCTGTCGGCGAGCAACATCGCTCAGCATCGACACCACGCGTTTCGCCATCGTCACGTCATCGCCAACGGTGACAAGATGCCCGACACTGCCTTCTTTTACGATTCTCTCGTTGTCGCACACATTGGTCGCAACGACTGGGACGGCGCATGCCATGGATTCCAGCAAGACGTTAGGCGTGCCCTCATGCAGTGACGCGAGTGCCGTGATATCACAGACAGGGTAGAGAGATTCAGTGGCGCGTCGATGACCAAGAAAGACACAGTGGTCGCGAATCCCAAGGGTATCGACCAAGCGCTCCAGTTGCGCCTGATACCCATCCAACTGCCCCCGGCTATCGACGGGCGCGTCCCCGATGAGCAACAGACGCGCGTCCGGAAGCGAATCAAGAACGAGCTTGAAGACACGGTAGAGCATCCCGTGGTTCTTCTGTCTTTTGAAATTCGCGAAAGCACCCACCACCGGAGCCTCCGTCGGAATCCCCAAGTTCTCTCGAGCACCTTTCCCATTTGTAGGTTTGAACCGGTCAGTATCAACGCCGTTATGGACGACTCGATAGTGCGAGGCAGGTAGCCCAAACACTCTCTGATTAGACTCAGCGCCGGCATTGGAGTTGGCAACTATAGCGTCAACATACTTCTGCGTGAGCCTATACGCCCACCTATGGATCATCTTGATCCTTCGGTTGGCATTGCGCTCGGAGCCAATGACAACTCTCGTTCCCGCCAGGCGCCCCGCCAGACGACTGGCAATTTCCGCGCCGAACAGATACCCATGTACGACGTCGGCGCCCAGCGTACGTAACAGTTGAGCCAGGCGTGGAACGACCCGAAGGTCAAACCTGTTCGCCTTCTCGATGATATGAAGTCTTTTCTCGGCATCCACCAGCCCATCACACAACGGAACATGGTGAGATAAGGCACACACATGGACATCGAAGCGGTCGCGGTCCATGTTGTTCGCCAACTCAACCACCTGACGCTCGGCCCCGCCGTAACCCAGATCATCCACAACAAGGACCACGCAAATTCGCGTACTGTTCATATTGCAGGGAACTCCAGACGGGGCCAAGGCAGCGACACACTGGGACGCCCCGTATGATCCGGTGGATTGCGGCGAATTCCTCTGACCTTTTCGCCATTCACGGTTAGACACGTGGCGTGAGCATCCGCCACGTAGAACGTCACGCCGGCAAGATCCGCGACATCCAGAGGACCAAGCCAGTTGTTGTCTGATCTCTGGGTATTCAGGTCGATACACACAACGTTCCCATCCCGCCAACTCGTGGAGACGAGCTCACAAACCGCCCGGCGATAGCCCAGTAGCCGTCGCGTGGTGGCGACGAGAATCTTCCCTGCACGGGACTCTTCGGCCAGGTGACGAAATGCTCCTACGGCCTTTGCATCGAACGGCACGGCGGGGTCATCGACTCTGCCCAGATGTGTGTACAGAATGCAGGTACCGCCGCGTGTGACGAGGCGCTGCAGCCTATCGGCAGTCAGCACATTGCCAATATACCGCCCCTCGGCGTACGAACCGACTCCGGCCCAGTGAGGATTACAGCGCATGAATTCGTAGATGCGCTGTCCATCCCGTAAGACAGACGGGCGTAGCACCCTGTTCGATGCGTGCATAGCGTACTTCGTGTTCCCGATCCGCGCCAGGGACTGCTTGGCCACTTCCTTGAGCAATGTCCGACCGGAAGCTATCGGATGGCGGAGGGTGAGGATACCACGCAGTTTCGCCGGGATGTCCTGCCCCATGATGCTCGTTCCGCGACCCAAACACACATACTGGATTCCGTAGTCGACGGTTGCATCTGCATGATAAGCCGGGTGCCCGATCTCATCACCGTGGCCCCGCATGATGTCCGGTCCGAAGTTCGTCACGGCTCCGCCGTGATCGACCCACACTTCGAGATGGCAATCGTGTCTTCTCAACTCATCAACGGCTCGCTTGGCCTCGTCTCGCGTATGAATGCGCTCACCAAACGAATGCAGGCAGTCGATATGGCCACTGCGAATCAGCATGCGCACCATTTCACGTCCAGCGTCATCCGTGCTCCAGTATGCAAATCGGCGCGTCTTGGCACGGAAGTGAATCGAGTTGCCCACTTCCAGCCCCACGCCCGAACCCATAGGAGTCATCTCTTCGGTGTTCAGAAACCGCGCGATCTCCAGGTAAGCCCGCCGGTGCGGCGTACCATCCAGGTCGCTGCAAATCGCCAGCATACATCTGTACGGGTACGGAAACGGCCGCAATTGCACGCCTGAGCAACTACGAGCGCGTTCAGCATGGGCGTTCGCCATCACGAGGTGCTGTTCTTCTCGCATTCCGTCACTCGCAGCAGAAGTCGCTCAAACAGCGGCAGGCTCACCTCGGGGGTGTGGTTTCTCAGGTAATACTCTCTGGCCGCATTCGAAGCTCTGAACCACAGTTCTGGAGATTTGGCTACCCTGCCCAGGCAAGTGACAATCTCGTCCACATCCTGCGCCACCCATCCCAAACCGTTTCCAGCAACCACGCCATCCGGGTCAAAAGTTGAGACGACGGGCATTCCCAAAACCCAGGCCTCCAAGAAAGTATTGGGGAACCCCTCATACGGAGACGTACAGCAGAGGACATGGCAACGTCGATAGTACTTGTCCATTCCCCCATGGGGAACGTATCCGTGCATGCTTACGTTCGGTGTACCGTTAGCCCGTGCGATCAGGGACGAAGCATAGCTCGAACTGCTACCAGGCGCGCCCACCACCTCGAAGATTGTATTCGGGCATCTCTCTGCGACATCCAGCAGCCACTCAAACCGTTTCACCTGATTGATCCGGCCTACCCAGAGCACACGCATTGATTCTGTATGATTGCCCAGGGATCTTTCACGCAAGGCGCTGGTGCTCGACGGTTGACCACAGTTGCGGATCAATTCTGTTTCGAGGCCCATATTCCGGCGAAACTGTTCCTGTTGAGTCTTCGTTTGGGCCGTGACGGCATCCGCGAGCCTTACCCCTAATCGATAGAATGCTCGCTCTCGCCACGGCTCCTGCTGCATGAGCTGAGGATCGCAACTCAGAGCGTTGGCCGCAGCGAAGATGAACTTCCGACGATGAAGGTAGCACCACAGCGCCACCTGGCCAGTCTCGCATTCAGGACCCCGCTGATAGTACACGTCCGCATCGGCACGGGCCATGGCCTTCCATAGACCTGACCAGCGAGGGTAAAGGAAGCGCAATCCGGGAATCCCATCCTCCTTGGCATATGCCTTATGCACTCTGATTCCGCGCTTTTCGATCCCGTCAGCTTGGTCATGATCAAGCGTCACGAAGCTCACGCCATACCCTTGACGAACAAGCCAGGAAGCGATCTGTAACTGCTGTACCTCAGCGCCGCCCGTATGCTGAATATCCTCTCGGCCGGACAACACGTTATAGGCATTCAACGCTACGAAGCAAATGCGTGGTTTGCGAGTTGTCGGCACCTGGCCTTCCACAAATATGCTCATCTCTGCCCCGAAGTCAGTGGTCGTGCATTCATGATGCGCGATGGCCTATGAATACGAGACTCGCGCTGAGTCCCGACTGAGGGAAACGGCGTTGATGGAGAAGGAACATGCTATGGTCCAAGAGATCCTGTGCGCGATCGAGACCAGCGGCAAGATATCCATGCAGGCTGCGCTCATGCCTATACGACGAAGCATGCAGATCAAACGCGCCAACGTAGCCGCAGAACTTCGTATCCAGCCCAAACGGTTCGAACAGCCGCTGGAACGGCTTCTTGCGCATGATCGTACAATTGTGTTGCTGCAACTGTTCCCGAGCGCATAGTCGCAGATAGGGATAGCAGACACCGCGCAGATTCGGTATCTGGCATACGAGATATCCACCCGGTTTCAGTAAGTTGACGTGTAGAGCCACAGCCTCGTTGGGTGGGTCAAAGTGCTCGACGAATCCGTATGAGAACACCACATCAAATCTGTTCTTGAACCGTTCATGGAACTCTGAGTCGAAAAAATCCGCCTCGATGACATTGTTGGTATCCCATCCGTGCCTAGCGAACGTCTCACGTGTCGCCATCACTCCAGGTGAACTGTACTCCACCCCGTACGGTACGTAGCCACAGTTGCGGTTCAGCGTAACCAAGTTGTTCCCCGGAGCCGATCCTATCTCGATTACAGACCAATCCCGACGCTTAGGAAGATGAGTCTTTATTAGTTGATGGAGCGCAAAGTGATTGTAGCCCTGTCCGACCACGGCCCCCTGCCTCAGCCTGGCATTATCGACGAGCTGTCGGAACCAGCCTTTCCTGCTCTGCGGTTCGGTGCGTGGCGGTCCCCCACTGCCCTTGTGGTGGGAGTCCCAGAAGTCCTTTGTAGTTAGATCCATAGACCACACCTTTCATTTGACGGCGCAACTGTGAACGGACGGACTCACTGATGCCCCTTGCTTGAAAGCGTCCACATGGGCATTCTCGCGTTGCCCGAGGCCTCATCTAGCGACGTTGAAGACACAGACGTGCGGAACGCAGGGTACTGTATAGACTACGCAATATCCATCCTTTGACCCGCTCTGGCAGAACGTGCAGCCAGTAGGCAATGACCAAGAAGGCGCCCCCCACTGCTGAGCCCACAGCCAAGCCCAGATACGGACTACTGTGAAAGATCAACCGAGCGGCAACGAGGCACACTGCGAAAGGCAGCGTGTGAATTGCAGGTCCGGTAGATACCGATAGAAAATACTGCTTCACGTTGAGGCCAACCTTCCGGCAAATCAAGTGCGGTATATATACGACATTCACAATCGCCAGCGGAAGGGTGATTGCAGCCGCAACCGCAGCAAGCCCACACTTCAGAGGCCCCAGTACCAGAAAGACGAGGGCTGCTGAGAATAGAGACGCTATGAATTCGGCCACACCGGCGCGGCCGTGGCCGTTGAGGCCCACAAGGATCGGCCATACCGGTGTCTGTCCCAGGGTCACCAAGAAGCCCGTGGCCAGAATGGCTGGGATCGCACCGTTGTCATAGCGGGGACCCATCCAGAAACGCAGTATCGTTCCACCGAAGATGCTGAGCACAAAGACAATTGGCAGAGCCATGTAAAGGGAGTAGCGCACGGACTGTGTCACTAGCTCTCGGACTTGCCTCGAACCTCCCTCGCTCTGCAAAGAGCTAACCGTGGGTATCAAGACATACCCCATCTTCTTCACGAGCGTGTTCGTGTGCAGCAACAAAGATCTTGGCCGGGCATACAGCGCCAGCATAGCTGGGCCAAGGTAGAGCACAATGAGTACATTCGTCGTCTGATTCAACAGGAGTTGCGACACCCTTGGAATGAGCGCCTTTCCGCCAAAAACGAATTGTTCTCTAATCATCCCCCATCTGACAAGAGATGGATGAATCCGCAATCCCTCACACACACGATACGCGAACAGCATCCTCGTTCCATACGCAAGCACGATCCCTATGGTGTATACCAGCGACAAAGCACGAAGCCCATGGCCCTTCAGCAAACAGATGATCATTGCGGCAATCGTTATGGCGTGCCATCCACCATTGATAACATTCTGAAGCCCCCATCGATGACAACCGGTCAAGACACCGTTGTAGGCCTGAAAGGCTATCTCCACTGCCAAACTCGCACCCAAAAAGAGCACAACCCACTGGGCCTCGCGAACATTCTCCTCCAGGCGGGCGCCGAAAGTCTGTGGCAGCAACAGTGACGCTGCCACGGTCAAACCCAGCACCAGCACGCCGGAGACGGCCATTATGCAGCATGCAGAACTCACAGTACTGTTCACTGATGCGATATCTCCGACGGCACGATGTCGAGCCACATATCGGTTGACGGACGAGGATATCCCCGCTCCGATCAGTTGGAAATAGCTCACGAGAGACCACGCAAAGTCCCATACGCCTAGCAGATTCTGTCCCAACCGCCGATCTATCATGCGAGGCATGATGAATCCAGCGATGATGAATACGAAGTGCCCGCCCCAATTGAAGAGAACACTGCAAACCAATCGATCCCGACCGGTCAAATCCGCTTCACCTTGGGACGTTCGTTTGAGAGAGTCACCCATGCTGCGGCCCTGAATCCTGATGCAAGTTCTCGATTCCAAGTGTCTTCACGATGATGCCCTCAAACGCGGTCCACACGCTGTCCACTCAGCCCGCTCGCGTGCTCAGGCCGGCCCATTGGGCCCAGAAGAGCACACCAGGTTCTGAATGTCCACCAAGCCACTCGCGACCTTGTCGCAGACACCGGGTCTCCAGTGAATGTGAACACGTTTCATCTCAAGTGGGTTCATTCTGAGGACGGGATTAGTCCCTTCGACCTGGGTGAAGGCATAACGGTATCCGGCTCGTCTTACAGTCATCTCCGTTCGCTGATCGAAATCACCGGGATTTCCATTAGGATAGCAGAAGGATACGGGCGGCCGGCCGCAAAACGACTCCCATTCCTCATTCGACTGCCGTAGCTCGTCCTCAAAACTCTCCTCGTCGAGAACGGTCGCTATGGTGTGCGTCACTGTGTGCCCAACGATCTCAACAAGACCGCTGGATAGCATCTCCCTCAGCTCGGACGTGCTGACGGCCCTATAATCGTCAGGGGGTGACAACGGAGTATCCAGCTTCAGATTGTGCAGCAGTTCAATGATGGTCTCGTCCCGTGCGCCAGGAGGGCAACGCTTAAGGTGCCGCCGCAACGTGGCGAAAGAGCCGGGATCTTGGGGATCGACCCTGAGTCCGCAAACGGTCGCTGCGGATCGCGCGTGCAGCATGGCCCATATGGTTTTGTCAAACCATAGCCACTGTCGACGAAAGAAGAAATCTGTCGGTATGCAAAGGGAAATGGGAATCCCAATTGTCCTTGCGATCGGGAAGATGTGTCGGTAGGCATCCGCATGCCCATCGTCGATCGTCACAACCGCAGTCCGTCGCTCATTCTGTGTGGAAGCGAGTTCCGAAGGGTGAATCACCTTGAAGTAGGTTGCCAGAAACCTGAAGCATCGTTCCACGTGAGCGGGCTGAATCCTGGATGAGCCGCCCACCCGATGAAGCGTGATCACGGTGACCCGGGGCCTCCTGCGCGCAGCTATATAGGCTCTGGCCGCCAGTGATCTCAGCAAATCAAGCACATTCTTCTCCTTGCGCTTTGGGGCGCGTAACAAAGCACATCCAACGAGTACAAGAACCTAGCCCTCGCCCGCAGCCGACATTTGCGATAGTCGATCGGCTGAATCTTCTGGGGCTCTCTCTACAAACGTCAGCCCCACTGTTACTCCCGATCAGGGGTCCGGCCGCGTATTGCCGTGTATCTTCTGACTCTGGGCCATCTCTTATGTGCGGCTCCCTCCAGCCCCGACACCCTCTCCGATCCGATGCGCTTTCAGAGGAACGCCTTGTCCTCGCGCCAAGATAGCGAATCATCCTCGATGGCGCTTGCGCCGGCTCCGGCTGCCTGTAGACGCTTCTCCTCTACGTAAACCCGCAACGACAGGAATACGGTCGCCCACAGAGTCATCGTTTGTTCCTTTGGATAGAAATGCTGTCCTGATATGCCTGCGGACAAACTGGCCAGGCTCCCTGCCAGAGTCAGCCCTCCCACGGCCGCATAGAGACGGTTCTTGCTTCTAAAAAGCTTGGCCGAGTGCGCAACCGCTACCACCCAAAAGCAAATGATCAGCAACGAGCCCACGAGCCCATTATCGAAAAGAGTCTCGAGATACATGTTGTGCGGATGAGGGGCTCCCGTGCCTGGAAACTCCGTCTCGATGCGATCGTATAGACCGGTGCGTTTCATTGCCAACCGTCCATGGCCAATCCACGGTGACTCACCGATCTTCTCAATAACATAGGGCCATATCAGGGTCCTTCCGGAGGTGGCCGCCTCCTCATCAATGGTCGCTTGGCCTGCCGCGTCCGTCTGGCCAAACCCCTCCAGCATTCGGGCCGTAGCGCCTGGCAGGGCTATCGGCAGCAGCATCACTACGAAAGGGGCCAGAAGCAAGTATCGGCGCCACTTGATCAAGCACAGGGTCAAGCCCACGAAACCCCAGGCAACATAGCCCCCTCTTCCACCGGTCAGGGCCATACCAAACACAACGATACCCGCCCCTGCCAACAGCAGTACCTTCTCTGCTTTCTTCTCGAGCAGTGGCAAAGCGGCCACCATGCCCCAGAATGCCCCGGCCAGCATGACCGACAGATTGGTGGTGTGGTACCCGATTTCCTTGCCGATCTTCAGGCGTTTGGCATGGATGGCATCACCGCCATCGCCCAGAGCTGATGCCAGCGGTATGTGCCGGTAGATCTGGAGAGCAACCAGCAAGTACATCGCCAGCAGGCATAGGAGGGCCATGATCACCTGCCGACGGTTACGACAACCATCGAAGAGCAGAAGCGCAGGCAGAATCCACTTCAGCGTCGTGATCAACTCCTCCATGATCAGCGAACTCAACGGGTAGTGAGTGTAGTGCCCGAGATCCAGAGCCGCTCTCGCCACACCGACCACAATAACCGCTATGTACAGCCACAGTAAGATGGTGACGTGACGGGGCGTGTCCCATATCAGCCCTTCACGGCGACGACTGGCGGCCCAAGCCAGTATGATCACGCCGAATAGGAGGTTCCACAGATTCATTCCGGGGATACCAAGAAGACTTCTTGGCATATCCGGATGCTCAAGCACAGCCATCAGTACGATCAGCCCACACAGACTCTTGAACCAGTCTTTCCATGCGTGGATGGAAAGGCCAATGACCATCACGTACGCCGCAACTACACGAATGCTCATGGGGGGCAGCCGCCAGTTTACTGGGCCTGAACGATCGTATTCAAGACAGGCGTGTTCTTGATGAATATTCGGTGAACCATAATGGGCGTCGCCAACCCAACGACCAACAGTACAGGAGCGACAAGCAGGAAGTTCCGCCCATTCCAGGACCAGTACGTCTGCACGAGCACACGAACGACGCCAATCGCCATCGTATTGATCAAATAGATGGGAAAAGCGTATCTGGCAAACAGCTTCAGTAGTGTATCTCCGTCGAAGATTCTCAGCCGAACAAACGAGTGCAGGGCGGGGATCGAACACAATCCGAAGACCAGCTTGGGAATGTCAGCTATGAAATACAGGCCAATGCAGGCAACGAAGATGCCGAAAAACATCCAACGATAGCGGTCAATGACATGCAAATACAGGGAGTAGTGTTGAATAGCCCAACCCCCAACAAGAAACACGAACATATACTGCGCTACAGAACTCTCCGCAAAATAGTGGGATCGAGGCAAGAAATAGACCACAAACGCCACAACTAATAGAATATCCAAGCGTCGTTTGACGAGTGTGAGCAGGACGGGGATAATGAGAAAGTAGATGAAGATCGTATACACGTACCACACGCTACTGCAGAAGCTTTTCGCAGGGCGGAGAAACGCGTCGCACAGGTCGTGCACACCGTTCACCGGGTTCTCGATGTGGGCATATCGCCCGACGAGTGTCTTTCCTGCCGCTATTATCAGGGCAATCAGAAAATAGGCCGGGACGAGTCGGATGAACTTCTTCCTTACGTAGCCCGCATAGTCGCTGAACGACCGTATGTCAGGGAGCGTGTAGAACGTCACCACTCCGGTGATGAACATGAAGAATGACATGTGAAACTTGTACAGGATCAGATTTGCGTGGACATACCAATCATTGCCGACGGGGAATTCGTCAGCAATCAAGTGCCCGAACACGACCAAAGTGATCGCCAGGCCTTTGGCGCGATCGATATCGTTGAGTCTTGGTCTAGCCATATGCGTTAGGATGGAGGTGTGTCCGAATCGCCCGTATGCCGCGGCCCCTAGGACCTTCTGCTCTGCGTGCCGTATTGGCCGTATCCATAACCGTAGCCGTAGCCATAGTGTTCCGGACGACTGGAACCGACGAAGACGGTCCCCAGGAGCCGTCCCCCGGCCGCATTCAATCGGCTCAGGGCATTGGCAACA
>JANQFF010000316.1 GCA_028277965.1 Pseudomonadales bacterium | reverse complement strand
TGGGTGCTTTTGTTAGCCGCCTGCGGCGGTGCGCAGCAGGCGGCAACTGGTGAAGGAAGTGCCGAGCCTCAGCAGACGTACAGCTGGAAACTCATTACTACGTGGCCAAAAAACCTGCCGGGGCTTGGAACGGGACCTGAGCGCCTGGCTGAAAAGCTCAATGTCATGAGCAACGGCCGGCTGGACATCAAAGTCTATGGAGCCGGGGAACTGGTTGGTGCTTTCGAAGTGTTCGACGCCGTTTCACAGGGCACAGCGGAAATGGGGCATGGCGCTGCATACTACTGGCGCGGCAAAGCGCCCATCGCAGCGATGTTTTCCACAGTGCCGTTTGGCATGACGGCGCAGGAGATGAACGGCTGGCTGCGTTATGGCGGGGGCCTCGAGCTGTGGCAGGAGCTGTATGCACCTTTCAACCTGGTGCCGCTCGCAAGCGGGAACACCGGTGTGCAGATGGCAGGTTGGTTCAACAAGGAAATCAACAGTCTCGCAGATCTCCAGGGTTTGAAGATGCGCATTCCTGGGCTTGGTGGTGAGGTCCTCAAGCGCGCAGGGGGTGTGCCGGTTGCCGTTCCCGGGGGTGAGGTGTTCACGGCGCTGCAGACAGGGGTTATCGACGCAACAGAATGGGTCGGTCCGTACAACGACCTTGCGCTCGCACTGCATACAGTTGCGCAGTATTACTACTATCCTGGTTGGCACGAACCCGGACCGACACTGGAAGCCATTGTGAACAGAGAGGCATGGGACAGCCTGCCGGATGATCTCCGGGTCATGATCGAAATGGCCACCCAGGCGATCAACGATGACATGCTTGCCGAATTCACCGCGCGGAATCACACAGCCCTGAACACACTTGTCGAAGAGCATGGCGTCGAGCTGCGGGAGCTTCCGGCAGATGTCATCGATGAACTGCGCGACGCCGCAAGAGAAGTGGTTGCGGAAGCTGCTGCCACAGATCCGTTGTCGCAGAAGATCTACGATTCCTATATGGACTTCTACCAGAAAGTGCAGGCGTATCACCGAATCAGTGAGCAGGCTTATATCAACGTACGCTAGGACAGAACAATGGAACTGAAGGCGACTGAATATGAGATAGAGGATTCGATTGCGACAATAGCGCTCAATCGTCCACACCGCATGAACGCCTGGACGGGCAGACTCCACACGGAGTATCGGCATCTTTTAAAGGCTGCTGATGAAGACGAAAACGTTCGGGTGATTGTGGTTACAGGTCGCGGGCGGGGGTTCTGCGTGGGTGGTGACTCCCAGGCGCTCGAGGGTCATGCGGAGCGGGGTTCGTACGATGCAGGGACAACAAAAGACATCGCGAAGCCGGGCTACGGGATCAGTTCTGAATTTGACGCGCCGTTTGCGTACCACTATGGCCTTACCAAACCGGTGATCGCGGCAATGAACGGGCCGGCTGCGGGGGTTGGACTGGCATTGGCGTCATTTGCGGATCTGCGTTTTGCCGTGCCGGGCGTAAAATTTACGACGGCTCACGGCAAACTCAACCTGCCTGCCGAGTACGGCCTCTCCTGGACGCTGCCCAGGATCATGGGATTAGGCCGGGCGAACGACATTCTGCTCACAAGCCGGCCGTTTACGTCGGACGAGGCGTTGGAACTTGGTTTCGTGAACGCGCTGTTCGAACCGGATCAGCTTATGAGCGAAACGTATCGCTACGCGAAAAACCTGATATCGACAGTGTCACCAAACTCGCTCATGCAGACACGCTGGCAGGTCTACCGGGACCTGCACCGGGATGCGGCCAGCGCGGTTAAAGACTCGGAGATTCTGGCCAACACCATGATGGGTGAGGAGGACTTTGGTGAAGGGGTGAAAGCGCTGGTGGAGAAAAGACCACCCAACTGGCCTTCACTTAATCGCGGCTAAAGCCGCTCCTACAGAGATAGATAGATCTCACTACCTGTGTAGGAGCGGCTTCAGCCGCGATTCTTCTTTCCTCGAACGATCACTCTCACCGGTCTTGTTACTGCTGTCAGATCTTCCAGAGGATTCCCATCGACCATCAATATATCTGCTGAGAGTCCCTGCGCCAGCCGGCCTGTTACACCGGACACCCCCAACGCCCGCGCTGCGTCTGAGGTTGCGCTCTTAAGCGCCTCTTCGTTACTGAGTTCAGCTATCTTTGCGAAGACCACAAGCGCATGCGGCAGGTCTGCGTGGAAAACTCCGGGAATACCGGCGTCAGTACTCGCCACCATGGGAATCCCGAGATCGAGCATCTGCCGGTAAGCCTGGCGAACGCGCTGGAGAACATTTCCGGTTTTGCTGTCGAGCATACGCTGCCAGCCTTTGTTGACGGTGGGGGAGACCCAGGCCCCCTGTTCCAGAACAATCTCGGCAACGTCAGCCTGATAGTCCGATGCCCATCCTTCTTTGCCAACCCATGAGCAATGTTCGATGGTGTCTACACCGGCTAGAGCGGCTCTTCGGATACCCTCGGTGCCGTGACAGTGGGCGGCAACAGGAAGTTCGTGGCTATGCGCGGTCGACACAATTGTGTCGAGTATCTCCTGAGAAAACTGAGCATCTGTCGGTTCACTGCCGGCCGTCATGCGCCCGCCGGTCGCCATCACCTTGATGAGATCGACACCATGATCGACCTGACGTGACAGAACATTCAGGGCAGCATCGGCGTTCTCGGCTTCTCCTCCCCAGAAGTGGCAGTGGCCTCGGGGTGAGGTGATCGGCTGTCCGGAGCAGAGCATCCGGGGGCCGGGCACTTCGCCTGCGGCTATCCTGTCCCGCAAATCCAGTTCAAACCACGCGCCACCCCCGAGATCACGGGCGGTGGTGATACCCGCTTGCGCCATTTTTGCTGCACGTTCTGCCATCAGCGGTATCACGGCGGGCTCGGTGCGTTCGGGTGGGTTACGGTCGTCGGGGTTGAGCTCGAGGTGCACGTGCGCATCGATGAGCCCGGGGATAGCTGTCAAACCGCTACAGGAGATCGCCTCTTTTCGCTCAATGTCGGTTAGCTCTGCCGTGTGACCGATGTTTGTGATGTAGGAGCCCGTGATGTGCAGACAATCTTCTGCAAGCAGGGTGCTTCCGTCCCAGATTGTCAGGTCGGTAAAAATCATTGATAAAGGGTTCCAGGTAGCCAGGTAGCCAACTGTGGCCAGGCAAAAAGCCCGGCAAGCAGGACAATCTGTAAGAAGATATACGGGACAACGCCGCGATACATCGCAGTTGTCGGAACTTCCGGTGGTGTCACCCCGCGCAGATAGAAAAGCGCAAAGCCGAAAGGTGGCGTCAGAAAAGACGTCTGCAGGTTGACGGCGATCAGAACGCCAAGCCAGATGGGATCTATACCCATGGCAAGCAGCACGGGACCCACGATAGGGACAACGACGAACGTGATTTCGATGAAATCGAGAATGAAACCCAGCAGGAAGATCACGAGCATCACAATCATCAGTGCACCCATCTGGCCACCAGGCATCTGTTCGAAAATGGACTGGACGAGCTCGTCGCCGCCATAACCCCTGAACACCAGCGAAAATATGGACGCGCCAATGAGAATGAAGAACACCATGGCGGTTGTGCTGAGCGTGCTCTCGCCAACTTCTTTCAAGGTGTTGAGGTCGAGCCGTTTGTAGGAAAGCGCGAGGAGTAACGCACCACTCGCCCCTACGGCTGCCGCTTCAGTTGGTGTGGCCCATCCCGTCAGAATGGATCCGAGGACAGCAACAATCAGAAAAAGCGGTGGGAACAGGGCTTTGAGGAGGTCTTTAGCCGGGACAGGTGTGTCGGTGCTGTCCGTGTGACGCGGCATGGTGTCCGGTTGCAGCCATGCTTTGGAGAGCGTGTAGAAAAGGTAAAGAGCAACCAGGCAGAGCCCCGGGACAATGGCCCCCGCAAAAAGGTCTCCAACCGAGACCGATTTGGGTGCAAATATCCCCATGTTCAGCTGTGCCTGCTGATAAGCGTTGGAGAGCACATCTCCAAGCAGAACGAGGGCAATGGATGGGGGAATGATCTGGCCAAGTGTGCCTGTAGCGCTGATTGTGCCTGTCGCGTAGCCCGGCTCGTATCCGGCCCTCAGCATCGTTGGCAGCGACATCAGCCCCATGGTGACGACAGTTGCTCCGACGATGCCGGTACTCGCAGCCATCAACATACCCACGAGCACAACTGTAACCGCCAGACCGCCACGAAGGTTTCGAAGCAGCGAAGAGAGGCTCGTCAGGAGGCCTTCTGCTATCCGGGTTTTTTCCAGAACAATGCCCATGAATACAAACAGCGGCACCGCAATGAGCGTCTGGTTAGTGACAATGCCGAAAAGGCGTCCGGGGGTGAATCCCAGATCGGTGGGATTAAATGCACCGGTGAGTGTGCCAATCAGCGCGAATAACAGAGCGACACCAGCGAGGGTCAGGGCCACGGGATATCCCGCGAGCAACGCAACAAACGTGACTGCGAACATGATCAGCGGCGTTGGATCCACTACGCTGACCTCCGGTCTTGCCAGAATTTCAGAAGTTCGCTGAAGCCCTGCAGCAACATCAGTCCGGCGGCAATGGGTATGACTGTTTTGAGAAGGAAGATGGCCGGCAAACCTCCAACCTCGGAAGAACCCTCAAGGACCCGCCAGCTGGCACTGACATAAGGCAGGCTGGTAACAAGAATAAACACGGAGACGGGGATGAGGAAGACAAAGTGTCCAATCGCGTTGATGAGATTCTGCGTACGTTTTGACAGACGGGAGTAGACGATGTCGACGCGGACATGGGTGTCTTTGAGTATCCCAGTGGGGATCCCGAACAGGAACAGCAGTCCATGCATGTACATGACAAGTTCCTGGAGCGGTATCGCGCCAATCTGAAAGCCGTATCTGAGAAGAACGATTGCCAGGGTCAGCAACACCATAGCCAGCGCCAGCCAGCTGACCGCTGAGCCCAGCTTGAGAGTGAAAGTGTCGATGAACCTTCCTATGTACCGTTGGATCACGCGGCCACCCGATTGATCGCAAACTCCAGGAGGGTGCCTGCGAGCAGGGCAAAACCGACCCAGGTGTTGTTTTTGAATGCTGCGAAACAACCTGCCCGCTCCCGTTTTCTCAGGAGGCGTTGCTGGTAGAAGAATAGACCGGCTATGGCTGTCAGGCCGATGTAGTAGCCGTGGCTGTATTGCAGGAGACCACCTGCCAGCGCGAGGGACAGCAGCGTCGTGGCCTGGAGAATGGCGATGATCAGAAGGTCCAGGTTGCCGAAGAGGATTGCAGTGCTTTTCACACCAATTTTGAGGTCGTCTTCGCGATCTACCATGGCGTACATCGTGTCATAAGCGACAATCCATAAGAGGCTTGCCAGGAAGAGGATTCCGGCTGCGCGGCTCAATTCCCCGTGAATCGACGTCCACGCCATGAGCAGCCCCCAGCTGAAAGCAGCGCCAAGAATCACCTGGGGCAGATGGGTCCACCGTTTCATAAAAGGATAGATGCCGGCGATAGCGAGGCCGGCGAGGGCAAGCAGTTTGGTTGGTGTATTGAGAAAAAGAAGGAGAATCCCCGCTCCGGCGGCGAGACCGGCAAACAGGAGCAAAGCTTCAGTTTCCGTGACGGCACCTCTCGGAATTGGACGATTGCGAGTCCGCTCTACACTTCCATCCACATGCCGGTCCGCATAATCGTTGATTACACAGCCAGCGGAACGCATCAGGAAGGTACCCAGGGTGAAAATGATCACGAGGTGAAGTGGCGGGATTCCCTGCGCTGCCATGCACAGAGCTGCCAGTGTTGGCCAGAGTAAAAGCAGCGTCCCGACAGGCCTGTCGAGGCGGGCGAGTTCAAGATAGGGATGCAATTGTGCTTTTTCCAAACCAGGCGCGTTTTCAGTGTATTTATGGGTTTGTGTGGATGCCAGTAGCAGCAAGCCGGAACATTGATTTTTAAAGGCTTAAACAGTAGTTTAGCGCGCCTCATGCGGACGGTGCGTTCGCAGACAAAGAAAAAACAAAACTTGCACCGGATGGAAGGACTAGATGAAGAAGTGGCAGTGTATCGTCTGTGGGTGGATATATGACGAAGCCGAAGGCTGCGAAGAAGAAGGGATCGATCCTGGAACCAGCTGGGAAGATGTGCCTGAAGATTTTGTGTGTCCCGAGTGCGGTGTAAGCAAAGAAGACTTCGAGATGATCGAGGTAGGCTGAACGGAGATTTCGTGACGCAGGAGCGCTGACATGCCAATGAACCTGACCAACAGGATCCTCATTGGAATGGCGCTTGGCCTGGTCGTTGGCTTCGCTATTCAGGGGTTTCCCCTCCCCGACTTTTTTCAGACCTTTTTCGTCGAAACCGTAGCCCGCGGTGGTGGGGATATCTTCCTGCGCCTGTTGAGAATGATGGTTGTCCCGCTGGTGCTTGTTTCTTTGACATGCGGGGCTGCAAGCCTTGGCGCGACAGGCAAGGTAGGCCGCCTTGGCGGCAAGACCATTGGGCTGTATCTCATGACGACCGCCATAGCGGTTTCACTCGCTCTCGGCATGGCTCTGATCATCGATCCCGGGCTTGGCGTGGGTGAGGTTGCGGGAGCCACGTACGAGGCACGAGAAGCACCCGACATAGTCGAGACAATTGTGAAGATCTTCCCGGCCAATCCCGTACAGGCGATGGCTGACGGTCAGATGCTTCAGGTAATCGTTTTTGCCGTTCTCCTCGGGCTTGCGCTCAACGCCGCAGGGGAAGCGGGCGGCCGTGTCCGTTCGTTCTTCGATGATCTCAATGAGATCTTCATGAAGCTCATTACGATGGTCATACATGTGACACCTTACGGCGTGTTCTGCCTCATGGTGACGCTCGGAAGCCGTGTTGGTTTTGCGGAGATTGCAAAGCTGGGCGTCTACTTCTTCACGGTTGCATTCACCCTCGTAATGCACCTTACGCTGGTCTACCCAACGCTGCTGAAGGTCTTCACCGGTCTCAATCCTCTGACCTACCTGCGCAAAATGCGTGAGCCTATGCTGGTGGCCTTCTCGACATCTTCCAGTGGCGCAACGCTTCCGGTGACACTCAGGACTGTTGAGAAACGGGTGGGTGTCAGCAACAACGTCGCCTCTTTTGCTGTGCCATTGGGTGCCACCATCAACATGGATGGGACCGCCATCATGCAGGGTGTGGCAACGGTGTTCATTGCCCAGTTCTACGGGATCGCCCTCGGTGTGGACGACTTTCTCCTGGTCATCCTGACGGCCACGATGGCGTCTATTGGGACCGCTGCCGTGCCCGGGGTTGGGCTGATCATGTTGACGATGGTGCTCGATCAGGTTGGGCTTCCGATTGAAGGGATTGGTCTCATCATCGGGGTCGACCGACTACTGGACATGATGAGAACCGCGGTTAACGTGACTGGTGACGGCATGGTGGCGACAACGGTGGCTGCGAGTGAGAACGAGCTGGATAAGAGCGTGTTTGAAGATCCTGAAGCCGGAAGAGTTTACGAGAATTAAGAATCGCGGCTAAAGCCGCTCCTACAGGTGCGACGCATGCGTCGCCCGGGCGAGCAGCGGAACGCATATCAGCGTCCCGTGGTGATGCGAGCCCCGTGGGTTAAGCAGCGGGAAGTAGTCCGGCAAGGATGCCAAGGAGATTCACGTAGGAGCGGCTTTAGCCGCGATTCTTAAACCGTCAGATTCCCACTATCCGCTGGCGCCCACGTCTTGAGAAGGTTGAACATTTCTTCACTCCTGGCGTCATCCGTGATCAGCTTTTCTCCACGTTCAATCACTTTTGGCATGAGGTGCGCGTGCAACCCGAGGTCGGCAATCCTGAAGCTCTGTTCGCCCGCCTGGCGGGTCCCGAGAATATCCCCCGGTCCGCGTAGTTTGAGATCCTGCTCTGCGAGGTAAAACCCGTCCTGGCTGTCCCGCATCGCGGTCAGTCGGACCTTTGCACCCTCGCTGAGGTGTTCACTGAACAGAAGATAACAATGGCTCGCAACGCTGCCCCGACCGACCCGTCCGCGCAGTTGGTGTAGTTGCGCGAGGCCCATCCGCTCGGCGTTTTCGATTACCATGACGGTAGCGTTGGGGACATCGACACCAACCTCGATTACGGTGGTAGCAACAAGCAGGTCTATCTCACCGTCTTTGAACGCCTGCATCACACCAATTTTCTCCTGGCTTTTCATGCGCCCGTGCAGGAGTGCAACCTGGTTTCCCGGGTATTTCTTAACGAGTTCCGGGAAAAGCGTCGTGGCAGCGGTAGCGTCGATCTCATCCGATTCGTCGATCAGCGTGCATACCCAATATGCCTGACGACCGGAGGTAAGCACTTTTTCTACTTCTTTCACCAGTTCGTCCCGCCTGCCGACCGCGACGGTGTGTGTCGTGATGGGTTGTCGCCCGGCTGGTAGTTCGTCGATCACGGAAACGTCCATGTCTGCGTAGAGTGCCATGGTGAGGGTTCGCGGGATCGGGGTGGCGGTCATGACCAGCTGGTGTGGTTCGTAAGAATTACCTTTGTATTTGAGCGCCATTCGCTGATGCACACCGAAGCGGTGCTGCTCGTCAATGATGGACAGAGCCAGGTTGTTAAATACCACCTTGTCCTGAAAGAGAGCGTGAGTACCCACGATGACTGCAACCGACCCGTTTTCGATTGCCTCGAGCCGGTCACGCTGTTCAGCTGCGCTGAGCTGGCCTGTCAGAAGGGTCACATTGATGCCGAGCGGTTCCAGCCATGCGGCAAAATTGATGTGATGTTGCTCGGCCAGAAGTTCTGTTGGCGCCATCACTGCAGTCTGACAATTCTGTTCTGCTGCGCGAATCGCAGCAAAAGCAGCGACGACGGTCTTTCCGGAACCCACGTCACCCTGTACCAGCCGCAGCATAGGAACCGGTTTCTCCAGGTCAGTCAGCACCTCGCTCACCACGCGGGCCTGCGCCTGTGTCAGCTTGAAGCCGAGGCGTCGGAGAAGGTCCCTGCCTAACGCTTTCGAACGGGGCAAAGCTGGAGCGACATTGGCTTTACGCTCCAGTGCCCTGCCTTTCATGACGAGGTAGTAGGCGGTGAGCTCATCGTGGGCAATCTTCTCTCTTACAGCGTCAATTTCGGAGAAATCGGTGCCGGTGGGAGGTCTGTGCAGAAACTCGAGGTCTGCGAATGGCGTGCCGATGTCATCCGGCCAATCCAGGTTACACACCTGGTCTGCAAGGCTGCGCAGTCGGGCCTGGCCGAGACCCTGGGTTGTCGGGTACACAGGTGTGAGCGTCGCTTCCGGTGGAGGAGGTGGCTCATTGAAGGTTTCATATTCCGGGTGAGCGCACGTCAGATCCCGTCCGTAGAAGCGGAAGGTTCCGTACCCTCTGAGGTAGGTGGATTTGGAGAGGTTCTCCTGCTGGTAGCGGGAAAAATGGAAGAAACGTAAAACAACCTGGCCTGTCCCGTCTTCCAGTGTGACTTTGAGACTCCGCCCCCTGCCGAACAGCGTCTGACAGGCGGTGATGGACCCTTCGAACAGGCAATCGTCCCCCGCACGGATCTGACGCAGTGGAACAACGCGGGACCGGTCCTGGTAGCGGAAAGGAAGGTGGAGCAGGAGATCAACAAGTCGGTGGATACCCAGCTTCGCCAGGGTTGATTGCAGGCGTGGCCCGACGCCCTTCAGGGTAGTGACGTCGGCTTCGGGCCTTGCTTTCACTGCACCATAATCGCGTCGATTTCGATAGCGGCACCCCGGGGCAGAGCGCTGACTTCGATCGCGGCACGCGCAGGATAGGGCTCGCTGATGAACTCAGCCATCACTTCGTTGACGAGCGGGAAGTTACCGAGATCTGTCAGGTACACGGTCAGCTTGACGCAATTGGCGAGGTCCCCACCGGAGGCTTCAGCCACGGCGCGGAGATTACAAAACACCTGTTTCGCCTGGTCCGTGAAGTCTGTGCCCACGAGTTCCATGGTTTCCGGATCCAGTGGTATCTGGCCTGACAGGTAGGTTGTGTTGGTTTTGTTCGTGGATACGGCCTGAGAATAGGTGCCTATTGCAGCGGGAGCGGCATCGGTTTCGACCGGTTCAAAAACGGGCATCAGTTGTCCTTAAACATCTGTTGGTTTAGTCCAGAAAAGACCGTGCAAATACTCCGTATTTCGGACACGGACTAATTGGCTTTTCTGGAGAGATTGAGCACGGGCTGCACGTTACGAAGACGTCGCATGACCCGCGCCAGGTGGTTGCGGTTACGAACGCCGACGGTCAGCTCCATCGTGCTGACCTCGGCTGTGCGTTCTTCAACGTTAATACTGTCGACGCCCGCGTCTGCCGCTGCAACCTCTGATGCGATCTCAGCCAGGATACCCTTGCGCCGGCTGACATCCACTTTCAGGCGTGTCAGGAATTCGCCTTCGGTTGTTGTCGTCCACCGTGCCGGAATGATCTCGCGCCCGGCTCTACGCCGGATTTCAGTCATGTTTGGACACGTTTCGATATGCACCACAAAACCCTTGCCGGGTGTCATGTGCCCGACGATGTGATCACCCGGTACGGGACCACAGCAGCGGCCCAGGTTGATGACGAGGCCCTCACCGCCACGAATCGCCACGGGACCGCCGCCATCGACGGTGACCGCTTCGTAATCGGGATTGTCGGCAGCCAGCAGTTTTTGTGCAGCGACATAAG